>JBAZCE010000049.1:382-13597 GCA_041671105.1 Gallionella sp. | reverse complement strand
CGGCAAGCGTCCCAATTGCTCCAGTTCGCCCAGTATGTCAGCCGCCAGTTTGCCGCTGCCGGCCCCCAGCTCCAGAATGTGCGGTGAGCTGCACGCCATAATCTCGTTAATCTGGCGTGCCAGCGTGCGTCCGAACAGCACTGAGAGTTCGGGAGCCGTGATGAAATCGCCTGCTTCGCCGAGTTTATGTGCGCCTGCGCTGTAATAACCCAGTCCCGGCGCATATAAGGCCAGCTCCATATAGCGTGCGAAAGAAATCCAGCCGTTGTTGGCCGCGATTTCCTGTCGGATGACTTCTGTCAGACGCGCACTGTGTAGTGCTGCTTCAGGGGAGGGTGTCGGGAGCGATGTGTCAGGTGTCATAGGGATGCTCAGGTATAATTCGCAGAGTTGGCAAGTTTAATGGAGGGTGCGGTGCAAGGCAAAGTTATGTTGGTGACAGGCGGAGCAAAACGGGTGGGCGCTGGTATTTGTCGCAGACTGCACGCGGCCGGTGCCAGCATCGCGCTGCATTACCGCACATCGGGTCAGGATGCGCTGGCTTTGCAGGATGAACTCAATGCGCAGCGCCCGGGTAGTGCTGCCGCATTTTGTGCCGATCTGCTCGATCTTGCGGCCTTGTCGCGAATGATAGACGAAGTCATTGCGCGGTTCGGGCATCTGGATGCACTGGTCAATAATGCCTCCAGTTTTTATGCGACGCCTCTGAACGAGGTGAACGATGCGCAGTGGCATGATCTGTTTGGCACCAATCTGCGCGCGCCGCTGTTCCTGGCGCAGGCCGCGGCTGATGAGTTGCGCCGCAGGCGTGGCTGCATCGTCAATATCGTGGATATTCATGCGGAAAGACCGATGCAAGGGCATCTGCTGTATAGCGTGGCCAAGGCCGGACTGGTTGCTCTGACGCGCGGTCTGGCGCAGGAGATGGCACCCTACGTGCGCGTAAATGCGGTAGCGCCCGGCGTGATACTCTGGCCTGAAAACAGTGCCTGGGAAGATGATGAACAGCGCCGCAAAATCGTAGCGCATACCCTGCTCAAGCGCGAAGGCGAGCCGGATGACATTGCAAAAACAGTCGCCTTTCTGATACAGGATGCGCCTTACATCACCGGTCAGGTCATTTCGGTCGACGGCGGCAGAAGCATCAACATTTAACCTTAAAACCTTTTCTATCCACGAAAGACACAAAAAACACGAAAAATACACAAAGACCAAACATAACATTATGTGAACGGATAGCAGTCATAAAGCACAACAATGGTTTAGTTGAACGTATTTGGTTAACAACACCCTTTGAGCTTTTTTATGATTGATTGAGCTTGTGACATTTGTTTAAGTTTGTTCGTGAATTTCGTGTCTTTCGTGGACAATATTTGGTACTTGTATTTAATCTGGAAATTTTATGAACGCAACTGAACAACCCATACACTTCGACCATTCCGGCAATTTCAACAAGCTCAAGAACCGGCTGGAACATCAGGTAGGCAAAGCCATCTTCGACTTCAATATGATCGAGGAGGGGGACTCGGTAATGGTGTGTCTCTCGGGGGGCAAGGATTCCTACACCTTGCTGGATATCCTGCTCACCTTGCGCAAACGCGCGCCTATCGATTTTCGCATCGTCGCGATGAATCTGGATCAGAAGCAGCCGGGCTTTCCTGCGGACATCCTGCCAAATTATCTCAAGGCGCTCGGCGTCGAATATCATATCGAGACCCAGGACACTTATTCCATCGTCAAGGAGAAGATCCCCGAGGGTAAAACTACCTGTTCGCTGTGTTCGCGCCTGCGGCGCGGTATTATCTATAAGGTGGCAGGTGAGCTGGGCGCAAACAAAATCGCGCTGGGACACCACCGCGACGACATGATAGAGACGCTGTTTCTGAACATGTTTTTTGCCGGCAAGCTCAAGGCGATGCCGCCCAAGCTGGTCACCGACAAGGGCGACCATATCGTGATCCGACCTCTGGCATATTGCGTTGAAAAAGACATCGCACGTTATGCGCGCGGCATGGAATTCCCGATTATTCCGTGCAATCTGTGCGGTTCGCAGGAGAATCTGCAACGTCAGAACATCAAGGAAATGTTAACCAACTGGGAACGTCAATATCCGGGACGCAGCCAGACCATCTTCACCGCGATGCAAAACGTCGCGCCCTCCCATTTGCTGGATGGAAAACTGTTCGATTTCAAGGGGATGCAGATGGGTCAGGAAGTGGCTGTAGGCGATATCGCATTTGATGCGGAGTAGAATAGTTGGTGTTAATTTTGCAATATATTGATTGTTAATGAGTTTTTTGCGAAGTCTGGCGGAGCAATCTATAAAGTAAAGGCCAGTCCCCAGTGCCGCAGCCCGCATCGCGGTAGGCTGGCGGTGATAACCAGCCGCTTGCCCCGCACTTTGGGGCTTAGCGGAATGGCTATCAATGATGGCTTGGGCTTTGGCCCTTAGCCAGAATTGAGTTGTTTTATCAGTCGTTTCATCAGGTACGAACCCCAGCATTTGAAATTTCAAAAAGCCGGGGTTCGCGGATTCACCTCAGCCTACGTGCTTAACCGAGTGTCATGAGCCGACCCCATTGATACAGATTGGAAGTCCTCAACCCGTGTGCTTAGGGGGTTTCTACGAATTTAATTCGAACCTGACCCTATTGGTTTTAGCTTCATGCCGCCAACGCATCAGTACATTCATCCAAGTAGCCCCACTGACGGAATAGCGCCTGAAGCCCTGAATCATTTTGGAACGCGAGAAAATAAAGGTATTCAGCCGCCACATCACGTTCGTTCGGCCAGCACAAAGTGCCATGCTCCAAGTTGAACTGTCTGACAAAGGCTTCGTCCGCGAAGATGGCAAAAATCGCTGCCGGATTCGCTGTTATAAGCGGGTGTAAATCCGCGATGCCGTCGCGCCCATCGTTGAACGTCAGTTTCACACGATAATCATCCAGGTACTGCGCATCTGTAATTTCTAACAACATGGCTTCTATCCTTATAATTGTGTAACTATACCAGCGGAGCGATCCGATGAAACTGACCCGTCTGGCGCAGTGCATTCCAGTTTTCCAGCAATTCCACCTGATGCTCACTCGCCCATTCGATCACGAGACTGTGTACACGGGGCGGAAGTTTACCTTCAGTCAACGCCAGTGGTTCTATCGTGAGCGAAGCCTTAAATTCATTGTATTCAACATGGAAGTGCGGCGGATTGTGTTCCCGAAAGTGCATCAATATCAGTATTCCAAGAAAACGTGATATTTCCGGCATGGCGTGCCTCCCTTAAAAAATATACCGAGTCCCCAATTGTCTTGCAAATAGCTGGGGTTCGCGAGCCCTCCTCTGCTTATGTGCTTAACCGGGTACCATGAGCCGACCCCATTGATACGGATTGGAAGCCATTAACCCGTGTGCTTAGGGGGCTTCTACGAATTTAATTCGAACCTGCCCTTGTTACGCCATTATTTTAGACCGGTGCAAGATATAAAAAATGATCGTGATTTTGTGCATTTAATTCATATTTTGTATTTGCAACGACTGGAGCGCTCCCGTGCCAAAAAATATTACAACGTACGCCCGCATTTGCAAAATCAACTGGTAAAGTTAAATTTGCCTTTTTGGTAAAATGAACTGCTGACCACTTGTTATCTAATGGAAACTTTTTCATGGTTTTTAAAAAATAGACGTCTTTATACTCCCCGGCCGTAATATCTACAAAACCCCAAACAATGTGCCACGCCCATGGTACATCTACTACTTGTTCTGCTTGATAAATGTTCCAGAAAGCATTTTCGTAGCTAAGCCAATGACCATCTATCAGTAGTGGATATTCGGTTTTGTCGATCCCCTTCAAATCATGCCAAGCATTAACGACTTCTTTTAATGTGCCAGGAACAATGGCTGCAACTGCAGACTGAACCATTTCAGCAATTTCCTGGGGAGTTGGTTGACAAGCCATTACTCGCCTAACTAGAGGATTATTGAGTACCGGTTCAAGTGCTGTTGGAATAAATGCTTCAAATTTTTCTGAGGGCTTCTGGCGAGCTATTCCACGTATATCACCTCCATCTGATGGAGCGTGATAATGTTCGCAGCTACGATGATGTCCATGGGGCTGCGCCGCATAAAAATAATTCCCCGATTCGCTAATCTTAGGCACAACTAGAACGTTACACTCTTCAACCGTACAAAAATAATGATCATCGATTTCCCGCTGATATTTTTGCGTATGAGCATACCTGGCCGGAATGACTGAGTTCGTTTCATAACAATAGGCTTTTTCTAGCATCACTTGAAAACCAATTTTAGGTTGTGTAATACGCCGCCAATGAATGAACGGTCACGGCAGGCCACGGGGGCAGGCCTTTATAGTTTTTCGCCTATTAAACTTTTGGATTCGACGGATTCCCGCATCAAATAGCCGTTGTGAACATTACACCTGTTTTGGAAATTTTGTAAGTAACAGCTTAAGGGCGGGATGCACGAGGTGGGAAGTGGAAATCCCGCCAAATAAAGCCACTGGATCCCCGCATGAGCGAGGATGACGAATAAATCAGCGGCTCCTTAGAAATACTGTTTGGCAAAATTGGCGATAGCCAGAGCGATGAACAAGGCAGCCTGATTTTAAAGGCGTGTCATGGGGCGGGATGGGAACTGAATGCAGAACCGTTGCGTAGCCGTATGGCTGGACTTTGTTGGCGGTGGCAGTAGTCAGGCGTATTCGAAAACTGATATTCTAGGCTGGGATCCTTGATATGCAATAGCTTGATTTGATTGAAAACTATTGTTTTAGATAGATTCTTGATTGTATTTATGATTTTTGTATTTGAAGGGCGGCGGGGAAGAAATGAAATCAGATTTGATCGGGCGGATGTGCTGATATGGGACGCCGCAACCACCACAGCGTTTATGTGATCGAGCTTTCGAAAGAGGTTCTTTTTGAGGCCAAGTTCAAGAAATGCAATCCCGGCTACATCACCGGCAAACCGTGTGTTTATGTCGGCATGACGGGATTGGATCCTGACCTGCGCTTCGATAAACATAAGGCGGGCATTCAGTCGAATCGATACGTCAAACAATACGGATTGCACCTGTGGCCGGATCTCTATGAAGCCTATAACCCGATGTCCTACGATGCCGCGCGCGATATGGAAGTTGAGTTGGGGATTAGTCTGCGTGAAGCGGGATTCGGCATCTGGCAGGCGTGAACGAAACGTCTGACTTGCACATACTGCTCATTGCCTTTTGTCTGACAGCCTGCGGCGTTTTTCATAAGATGCGCTGCATACCGTCTTTTATTGGTAGTCTCGCCTGCGAGCGTACCTGACGCCGGAAGATTGGAATACTGCATCCAAGGTTTTTGTGACTGTTTTCGGGAAGTCTGTAACGGCAGCCCGGGGGAGGCGGTTGCGTCCATTGCGGTATCGCTGTTCAGCTTGATGAGCAGGAATATTCCTGGCTCCTCACAGATTTTTCCTGATGAAAATCAGATGCTTCTGATAGCGCTGTTATCACCGAAGCGAACATAATTCAAAATCCCGACAGGCGTTTGAATATCTTGATCCCGGCTCAAGAAGAGGTGAATAGCCAGCCTGAGCTGGCCAGTTGTTTCATTTGAGCCTGAATTTGCGCGAGTCTGCATATGAATACGAACCGTACTGCTAACTCTGCTGCTCAGGCCACCACCAAGCTTGCATCGCTGGCTTCGCTTCCGGCGGTGGTTATGGGGGCCGTGGTGCTGATCGGTTGGGCTTTCGATATTGCCGCGCTGAAGAGCATTCTGCCTGGCTGGGTTTCGATGAAGGCAAACACCGCCGTCTGTTTCATCCTGATCGGAATTTCGCTGTTTTTGACTACCCGATCACGACTTTCAATCCTCCACTCCTCGCTTCGCTCTTCTCCACTCCTCACCTCGCTTCCCTCAGTCCTGGTTTTACGTCTCGCTCGTTTTTGCGGCATGCTGGCCGGGCTGATCGCTGCACTGTCGCTGAGTGAATATTTGTTTAACTGGAATCCCGGCATCGATCAGTGGTTATTTAGCGAGCCGATTGGCACGGTGGGTACGTCGAATCCGGGGCGTATGGCGCCGGAAACCGCTTTGTGCTTCTTGCTGCTGGCCGCAGCGTTGTGGATTATCGGCGCTTCGCGCAAGAGAATATGGACTCTGCTTGTGCCGCTGAACCTCGGCTTGCTGGTATTGATTCTCGCACTGGCGGCGGTGCAGTCGTATTTCACGCCGAGTCTCGGTTCATACGGCTGGTTTGGCCTCACCATCATGGCGATGCACACGGCCATTCTGTTCGCGATGCTGGGTGCGGCCGTCATGGCAATCAGCTGGCGGCAGGATGTCTTGTCGTGGTCGCTCAGCAGGCGCATCACGGCGGCATTTGCCTGCGGCATGGCACTGCTGGCGTTTATTGGTCTTAATGTCAGTCGCGCACAATTCTGGCTGAAAGAGACGAATAGTCAGGTCGAGTTCAGCGAAAAAACGCTGGCCGATTTCAGGGGAATTCTGATTGAAGTGTTCGATGCGCAAATCCACACCCGTGGTTACGTCATTACCGGCGACGAACAGTTCAAAAATAACGCTCTTAAGTCCCTCGCCAATAGCCGCGTAAAGCTGGAGGCGCTGCATCGACTGATGCTTGTCCACCCGTATCAACAGCAGGAATTTGTCAGGATCGACGCTGTTACCAATGCAAGTTTAGAGTGGGGCCTGCAAGTCATCTATGCCAGACGAAGCGGCCTGAGCGATGCTGCTCGCAACAGGATAGTCGTTCAGGGAGAAGCGTTGCTAAGCAATCTTCGCAGCGCATTCAATCAAATTGAGGATGAGCATCTGCAGCATATCCAGGCGTTGAAACGGGAATCGGAAAGTGTGTCACAGTTGGTGTTTCTCATTATCTTTGCAGGTACGCTTTTCAGCTTGTTGATTATTCTGTTCGTGATATTCAGGCTCAATTTCGCTGTGAGCGAGCGCGAGCATAAGGAACAAGCATTGCGAGATAGCGAGGAGAGATTTCGCAAGATCACCGGATCGGCACAGGACGCCATCATCATGATGGGGGCTGACCAACGCATCTCATTCTGGAATGCCGCTGCCGAGAGATTATTTGGCTATAGCGCTGCCGAAGCGATGGGGCAGGAGCTGCATGCCCTGATCGTACCCGCATTGGCTTATGAACAATTCAGCCTGGCCTTCCCGCAGTTTCTGGCGAGTGGCGAGGGGGCCCTCATCGGTAAAGTGTCCGAGGTGATCGCGTTGCGCAAAAGCGGCGAAGAATTCCCGGTCGCACTGTCTATTTCTGCGGTTCAATTAAACGGGCAATGGCACGCCATCAGCATCGTGCGCGACATCAGCGAGCGTAAGCTGGCCGAAGCCGGAATGCTGCGAATGAACCGGCTCTACAAACTGTTGAGCCGCAGCAATCAGGCTATCGTGCGCAGCGCCAACAAGGACGAAATGTTCCAGTCTATCTGCCGCGATGCAGTGCAGCTTGGCGGCATGAAGATGGTGTGGATCGGTTTGCTGGACGTGGCGAACAAGCGGATTATCCCGGCTGGCGCTTATGGCACGGGGGCGGAATGCCTGGATGGTTTGCAGACTGTGGTGGACGCCGGCAGCGCGTTCGGCCAGGAATCGTCCGCTCGTGTTATCTGCGAAAATCGGCCGTTCTGGTGCCAGGATTTTATGCATGACCCGCTCACCGCGCGACATCATGCGCTGGGCGCCCAGTTCGGCTGGGCTGCTAAAGCCACACTTCCGCTGCACCGGAACGGAATTACCATCGGCTGTTTTACGCTGTATTCCGGCACGGTTAATGCTTTTGACCGTACCGTGCGTCGCCTTTTGGTGGAAATTGCGACAGACATCAGCTATGCACTGAATCACTTCGTTATCGAGGCGGAACGTAAGGCGGCAGAATTGCAGCTGTTGGAAAATGAAATGCAATATCGTACGCTGGCCGACTCCGGTCAGGCCCTGATCTGGGCATCGGACGCAGACAAACAGTGCAATTACTTCAATCAACCCTGGCTGAAATTCACCGGGCGCACGCTCGAACAGGAAGCGGGTAACGGCTGGCTCGACGGGGTTCACCCGGACGATGTCGCACCAAGTCTGTCCCGCTACAGTGACGCCTTTGATCGGCGCGAGTCATTCAGCATGACATACCGTCTGCGTCGCCACGACGGCGAATACCGCTGGATTCAGGATGACGGCTGTCCGCGCTATAACGCCGGGGGTGAATTTGTGGGCTACATAGGCTACGGCCTTGACGTCACCGGGCGCAAGCGGGCAGAGGAAGCACTGCAGAACGAAGCGCTGCGTCGCCGCCTCCTCATGGAAGGTTCTCAAGACGGCATTGCCATCATCAATCAGCATTACCAGGTGGTGGAGGCCAACTCGCGCTTCACCGAAATGCTGGGCTATACACCCGAAGAAATGCTCAGCTTACATGCCTGGGATTTCGACGCTACGATGACGGAGGCTGATATCCGCTCCCGTTTCACGGATATTATAAATACCCGCCTGATCGTCGAGACCCGTCACAGACGCAAGAACGGTACGGCGTATGACGCGGAAGTCAGCATAGGCGGAGCCATGGTGGGTTTTGAACCGATGATCTTCACGATTGCCCGTGACATCACCGAACGCAAGCTCAAGGATGCTGAGCTGGTAGAAAACGAGCGCGTCAAATCGGAATTGCTTGAAAAATTGAATGAGGCGCAACATTTGGCCCAGATCGGGAGTTGGGAATGGGATCTTCGTAGCAATTACGTCTGGTGGTCGGATGAAACCTATCTGATTTTCTGCGTAACGCCTGAGGATTACTTGCCGGGCTTCGAAGCAAACCGCAAGTTTGTTCATCCGGACGATGTCGCAACCTATAACAAATCTTACGAACATTCTTTACAAACCGGCGAACCGCTGGATTTCGATGTCAGGCTGGTTGTCAACGATGGACAGTTAAAGGACTGCAATATCAAAGGAAAAATTATTTATGACGCTTCCGGCCAGGCGGTTCGTTTTCTCGGAACGATCAAGGACATTACCGAGCGCCGCCGGGCGGAGCTCGACCAGTTGGCGCAACTCAATGAACTGCGCCGCTGGAATGAGGCTACTTTGGGACGTGAGATGCGTACTATCGAACTCAAACACGAGGTAAACGAACTGCTGGGCAAGCTCGGACAGCCGCCGCGCTACCCCAGCGCTGAAGCTGCTTAATGAGTCCGTATCCCGCATTCTATAGGCTCTGTCGCAATTAGTTGTTGAACCAGGAGTTTGAATTTGGGTGTAAAAGTCAGCTCGCGCGGAGACGCGGAGAAAAACAGAATAAAAACAGAATAAAAACATAATATTACAATAGATAATTCAGTATATTACGCATTTGGATTTGGATTTGGATTTGGATTTGGATTTGGATTTGGATTTGGATTTGGATTTGGATTTGGATTTGGATTTGGATTTGGATTTGGATTTGGATTTGGCTTTGGATTTGGATTTGGATTTGGATTTGGATTTGGATTTGGATTTGGATTTGGATTTGGATTTGGATTTGGATTTGGATTTGGATTTGGATTTGGATTTGGTTCTGGTTCTGGTTCTGGTTCTGGTTCTGGTTCTGGTTATGGATTATGGGTCTCTCCGCGCACTCCGCGTCTCCGCGTGATTCAAGCCAAAATCAAGTAGAGTGAATGAGCAAAACAATTTCAACAGATAACTACGACATAGCCATTCTATAAGGGGCATCCAATATGAAAAATTGGAAATTATCGATGCTGTTCAACACCCCTTTGAGGTTGGTCGTTGCCTTGGGATTGCTCATTATGCTGGTCGAGATGTTGATCATGACGGTGATCCATGATGCCCTCGTTCCTATGAATATTCCGGATGTTTACGGGAATTCGATCGATGCCATTCTGCTTACCATCATCATCTTCCCCGTGCTTTATTCTCAGGTTTTTCAGAAATTACGCAGCGAGGAACGCTTGCGGCAGATCAACGTCGCGGCTCAGGATGCAATCGTCATCGTCGATGAACAGGGGCGATTGACTGACTGGAACCCCGCCGCACAGAGGATGTTCCAGTACAGTCAGGAGGAGGCGCTTGGTCGGCAGATGCATCAGTTGCTCGCTCCTGCCCGCTACCAGGTCGACGCGGAGCGCGGCTTTGCACACTTTAAAAAAATGGGAGAGGGGCCGCTGGTCGGCAAGATCCGTGAGATTGTGGCGATTCGCAAAGACGGCAGCGAATTTCCCGTCGAAATCTATATTTCGCAGCTCAAAGTGAAGGATTGCTGGCATGCGGTGGGGGTGATGCGCGACATCACCGGGCGCAAGGCCGCCGAAGCGAAAATTCAGCGCCTGAGCCGGCTCTACGCTGCATTGAGCCAATGTAACCAGGCTATCGTGCGCTGCACCGATGAGATCGGCCTGTTTTCGCAAGTCTGCCGCGATGCGGTGCAGTCCGGCGGTTTCAGTATGGCGTGGATTGGCCTGGTGGACGAGGCAAGCCTGCGGGTTGTGCCCGTTGCCAGTTATGGTGAGGGCGTGGAATATCTGGAAAATATAGTCATTTCAGTCGATGCGGATGAGCCTTCCGGGCGCGGCCCGACCGGCATCGCCATCCGCGAGGACAGGCCATTCTGGTGTCAGAACTTTCCGGACGACCCGCTCACTGCGCCATGGCACGAAAGTGGCAGGCGCTTCGGTTGGGGGGCTTTGGCATCGTTGCCGCTGCACAGGAACGGTGTCGCTGTGGGCACTTTTGTCCTTTACTCAGGTGAGGCGAATGCTTTCGACGCAGATGCGCGCCACCTGCTGGTTGAAATGGAGACGGACATCAGCTATGCGTTGGATAATTTTGTCCGCGAAGCACAACGGATACGCGCCGAAAACGATGCAAGGCTGCTGACGCAGCGGATCACGCTGGCTACCGATGCCGCAGCCATCGGCATCTGGGACTGGCATTTGCCAACGGATCAATGGTATGCAACCCCCACCTATTTCACCATGTTGGGATATGAAGCCGAACCAGGGTTCCTGGACCGGGAGCTCTGGCTGGAGCGCACGCACCCTGAAGATCGTGATGCCGTATCAGGTGCCATTCAGGCCGTGCTTTCCGGACGCGATGTAATCTATCAGTATGAAGCCAGGATACGCCATGCCGACGGGTCTTACCGCTGGGTCAATGTGGTCGGACGCGTGGCCGAACGGGATGAAAACGGCAAGGCGGTGCGCATGCTCGGGGTGAGAATTGATATCACCGTGCGCAAACAAATGGCGCTGGCGTTGGCCGGGAAAGAAACCCGTTTGCGCACCCTGTTGGGAGCCATGCCCGATCTGATTTGGTTGAAGGATGAGGACGGCGTCTATCAGAGCTGCAATCCGATGTTCGAGCGTTTTTTTGGTGCCAGTGAGGCGGACATCGTCGGCAAGACGGATTACGATTTTGTGGACAAGGAATTAGCCGACTTGTTTCGTAGTCATGACCGTAAGGCCATGGCTGCGGGCAAACCCAGCGTCAATGAGGAATGGGTTCGCTTTGCCGATGATGGACATCGCGCCCTGCTGGAAACCATCAAAACCCCCATGTACGAGTCGAGTGGAAAATTAATCGGTGTACTGGGCATTGCGCGTGACATTACGGAGCGCAAGCAAGCAGGTGAGATGTTGCGTAAGCTTTCGCTGGCGGTGGAGCAGAGCCCCAGTTCGATTATCATCACCGATCTTGATGCAAAAATCGAATACGTCAATACAGCCTTCCTTAATGTCACAGGCTACAGTCTGGCCGAGATTATCGGTCAAAACCCGCGCATATTGCATTCAGGCAAGAATCCGAAGGCCACATACGACGATATGTGGGCACATTTAATGCGCGGTGAAGTATGGAAAGGTGAATTCATCAATCGGCGCAAGGACGGCAGCGAATATATCGAATCGGTACTGACCTCGCCGGTGCGTCAACCCGATGGGCAGGTGACCAACTATCTGGCTATCAAAGATGACATTACACAGCGCAGGCAGGTGGAGAATGCCTTGCGAGTTTCCCGCGAGAACTTGTATCGCCTGCTCAATTCGATGGCTGAAGGCACTTACGGGGTGGACACCAACGGGGACTGTACCTTCGTCAATCAGTCTTTCTTGCAGATGCTGGGTTATCAGAACGAGAACGAAGTGTTGGGCAAACATATACACGAACTCATACATCATTCCCATGCCGATGGCAGTCCTTACGCGGCGCATGAATGCAGGGCGTATCGCGCTTACCGGTTAAATCAATCCATCAATGTGTCAGATGAGGTGTTCTGGCGCAGGGATGGCGTCGCGATTCCGGTTGAATACTGGTCGCATCCTATCGAATCTGACGGTGTCGTGCTGGGTGCAATCGTCACCTTTGTCGATATCACCGAGCGCAAGCGCAGTGAGCAAGAGATACAGAATTTGCTCAATATTTCCAACCAGTCGCGCAAGGTCATGCTGGGCATGATTGAAGACCAGAAGCTGACCGAAGAGAAACTGCGCCAACTCAACGACAAGCTGGAAGAAAAGGTGGCTGAACGCACCACCGATCTGGAGCGGGCCCGGCTGGAGGCCGATCATGCCAATCAGGCCAAGTCGGCTTTTCTCGCCGCCATGAGCCATGAGATCCGCACGCCGATGAACGGCGTGATCGGCATGCTCGAAGTGCTGCAGCAGAGCAGCCTTACGGGTCAGCAGATCGAAATGGCGAATATCATTCACGACTCGGCATTTTCCCTGCTTTCCATCATTAACGATATTCTCGACTTCTCTAAGATTGAGGCCGGCAAGCTTCAGATTGACAATGAACCCATGTCCGTCGCCGATGTCGTCGAAGGCGCGTGCGAAACCATAGACAGAATGGCCCTTAAAAAAGGGGTGGGGATGACTCTGTTCACCGATCCTGCCATTCCTGCCCTCGTCATGGGCGATGCGGGGCGGTTGCGCCAGATACTGATCAATCTGAGCAACAACGCGGTCAAGTTTTCCAGCGGACAGGACAGGCCGGGCAGCGTGTCGGTGCGCGTGTTGCTGATTGAAGGTGGTCTTGAAAGCATGCCGGAGCAGGCCTGTCTTGAACCTGGTCGAAAGGCCTGTCTTGAGTCTGGTCGAAAGATAATGCTGGAGTTCCGCGTGGCTGACAACGGCATTGGCATGAATGAGGCAACGCTCGCACAGTTGTTTACGGCCTTTACGCAG
>JBAZCE010000049.1:0-372 GCA_041671105.1 Gallionella sp. | reverse complement strand
TACGCAGGCTGATTTATCCACCACCCGGACTTACGGTGGTACCGGACTGGGGCTTGCTATCTCGCGTCAGCTGGTTAACCTCATGGGCGGTGAAATCGAAGTGCAGAGCAAGCTTGGCAAGGGTTCAACGTTTAGTGTACGTCTGCCTTTCACCCCGCTGTCGGAACAGTCTATTGCTGACGAAGCGTCCTTGCTGGTCGAAGGGCTGACCTGTCTGGTAGCGGGCGATGAGGATCATCTGGCTGATGATCTTGCGGTTTATCTGGCGCATGGTGGCGCACGGGTCGAGCGCGTGAATGATTTGGCAGCGGCACAGCAATGGATCTCCCTGCATTGGACAGAGCGTCATCGCCCCGTCTGTGCGTTGTGGTC
>JBAZCE010000048.1:0-13673 GCA_041671105.1 Gallionella sp. | reverse complement strand
AAGAACCTGTTTCGGTACGGTTGCCGCAGCAGGAGAAGTCGGCACGTGCGAAAATTTACCAGTTGACTACGCCAGCCTGATGTCCATCCAGCAAGACATCAACATCCTGCAAATGACTCGCTGGACTGCAATGCAAGCCTCGGGCGGCAATATGGGAAATGATCAGGCGTCTGAAAAAGCCTTCACCGACAAGCTGTACACGACGATCACCGGACTCATCGGCGGCACGACAAATGGAACGACAGCCATCAGCGCGGTACAGAAAAAAGCCGTCGTGACCTTGATGTCTCCTCCCCAGATGTAATCGATACAGCCGGCATCACGTCGGCGAACTGTTTGTGCGGGGCATGATCGATCATGCCCCGTATTTTTTGGTAAATAACGTTTTACACAGGGGATCGCGTTGAATGACAGGGAGACGATACGACTTTGCCTTGCCCTGGCAACCTCAGTGCTGTTCCATGCGCTGCTGCTGGAAACGTGGGTATCCGCGATCCATGACAACAAAGCTGCTCCGGCGGAAAACAACAGACTCACCCTTAATGTAATACTGGCCGAAAAACAAAACTCACGCCACGAAGCTGTGCGCCAGGCAACGACATCCGGGCATCCCAAAAACACAAACAAAAATCATCAGCCTCTCGATGCAGACGGGCAAAAATCGCTATCGCTGAACAGTACGAAAGATCCCGTACCAGACTCACCCTTGACCAACGGGATGGAAGCGACACAGGCAACGGGCGCTGCACTGAACAGCATGATGAGCCGGCAATACATGATGATGCGCCTGCAACAGTTTTTTTCTGTCTCCAGAGAAAGTGCAAACAAGCTGATCACGGGTCATTTTACCGCCGATAAAATGGCGCATTATCATGACAAGCACTGCTCACTGCGGCTGATGAGCGTCACGGCACAGGAGTCGGGCTATGAAATCGTCCAGCCCGAATGCGACGATCCTGAGCTGACTGCAGAACTGCAAACGATACCGTGGAATACGGCGATGCCCCTGCCCTCCGGCTATTCGCTTCCCTACCGGGGGCTGGTCATCCATTTTGATATCGGCAGTTACGATGTCTCCATCGGACTGGAACCGATAATAAATTCAGGCGTTTTGAAATCAGAGGATTAAGCAGCATAAACCTATTGCTTATTTGTCCGGCTCAAAGAGATTTTCCGTTTATCGCGCAAGGTTTGTTAAACTTCAACTTAACTCATTTTACCTTTCAGAAAAACATGAATCTAAATCTCCCGTCTCGCCGCCTGCGCGGCTTTACCCTGATCGAAGTAATGGTCGTGATCGTCATCATCGCCGTGCTCGCGGCACTGATCGTGCCCAAGGTGATGAGCCGTCCGGATGAGGCGCGCGTAACAGCAGCACGCCAGGATATCGGCGCCATCACCCAGGCCTTGAAACTCTACAAACTCGACAACATGCGCTACCCCACCACGGAACAGGGTTTGCAGGCTCTGGTCAAAAAACCGGCTGCAGCCCCCATACCTGAAAACTGGAAAGGCAATGGTTACCTCGAAAAATTACCCAAAGACCCCTGGGGCAGTCCATACAAATATCTGCAACCCGGCCTGCATGGAGATGTCGATGTAATGAGCTATGGTGCCAATCGCGAGGCAGGTGGCGAAGGCAATGATGCGGACATCGGTTCGTGGGATTTGTAACTCGTTTAAAAAAAGGAACATGTCGGGTTGAAACCCGACCTACCCCTCTATCCTCTATCCTCGACCCTCTATCCTGCCAAAAAGGCTTTACCCTCGTCGAACTCCTTGTCGTGCTGGTGGTAATCGGCATCACACTCGGCGTGACCATGGTGCAACTGATGCCGGACAACCGCGCCGTACTGCGCCAGGAAGCCCAGCGGCTTGCGCTATTACTGGAGAATGCAGAGCTGGAAGCGCAATCCAGCGGCAGATCGCTTGCCTGGTCGGGCGAAGCATCGCATTACCGTTTCTGGAAAAAAAACGATTACAACGAGTGGATACGCATCGAAGACAATACCCTGTTCCGCTCGCGAGATCTGCCGGAAGGAATACGCATCAGCCAGACGACCGTCGAAGAGCGGACGATTAAACCCGGTGATAGATTATCGCTCAGCGCACACAGTATCGCACTGCCATTTCACATCAGCATCGGCAATCAATATGGCAATGCCAGCATCATCGGCAAAAGCACCGGAGAAGTCATCGCATCGCTGGACAGCGAGCCTGATGAGGCACAAAAGCATGCCCAACGCTAAGAACCCGCAACTGCGATCCGCGATCCGCGATCCACGATCCTCCCAGAGAGGCTTCACCCTGCTCGAATCATTGATCGCCCTGGCGATACTGGCAATCGCGCTGACGGCGGTGTTGCGCGCAACCAGTGCCGGCACCAGCCATGTCGATGCCTTACGCCAGCGGCTGCTGGCAGATTGGGTAGCGCAAAACCGCATCGCACTGCACACCGGTCGCGGCGACTGGTTACCCGTCGGCTCACAACAGGGCGAAGAGACGCAAGGGGGACTCAAATTCATCTGGCAGGAAACAATCAGCTCCACGCCCAACCATGCATTTCGCCGCATTGAAGTCAGCGTCGCATCCGGGGAAGAACCGCAACACGCGCTGCGCCATCTGAACGGTTATCTGGTGGAGTTCCCGCGCCGATGAATAACATTAACCCTCGATCCGGCCAAAAAGGCTTTACATTGATCGAGTTGCTGGTCTCACTGGTGATACTGGCCTTGCTGTCAATCGCGGGTTATCGCAGCCTGGATGCCGTGTTGCAAACGCGTGAGCGGGTCGCTGCCGAGACTCGCAAATGGCAGCACCTGACGTTTTTCTTCGCACGAATGGAACAGGATATCGCACAGGCTGTGCGCCGCAGTGTGCGCGATACCGGTGGATTAGCGCGTCCCGAATGGATAGGCCATGCGGTGGTTGTGGGCGAAGACGATGCGGAACTGACCTTTACCCGTACCGGCGTCACGGATCAGGGATTCGCCATGCTCGCCCCTCAGCGCATAGCTTATCGGCTGGAACAAGGCAACGTCGTACTGCTGCGCTGGCCGGCATTGGATCAGTCTGAACGAATGAGGCCGGTTCGCTACCCGCTACTGGCAGGGGTGCGCGAATTCAGGTTGCGTTACCTCGACACCAGCGGCAACTGGCAGACACAATGGCCACTGCCGGGCAATAGCGGTGGTCTGCCACAGTCAGCGGAAGTATCACTGACACTGGCAGGCGGCGACAAATTCACCCGGATTTTTACGCTGCAATGAGGCCAGATAATTCAATATTCCGTCATTCCCGCGCAGGCGGGAATCCAGATAATTTAAACATTTCCCGCGAAGCGGGACAGCGCGGAGTTGCTATCATCATGGTGATGCTCATCGTTGCCCTGGCGACGGTACTGGCAACTTACCTGGCTCAACAACAACAATTGTGGCAGCGCCAGATTGAGAGTCAACTCGATCACGCACAGGCACGACTTCTGGGGATTGCAGGTATCGATTGGGCACGCGCAGTATTAGCCGATGACGCCCGCGCCAACAATATTGATCACGATGGTGAAATGTGGGCGTTGCGATTGCCGGCCATGCCGGTGGATAACGGCGAAGTCATCGGCGTCATCGAAGACAGGCAAGGACGCTTCAATCTGAATAATCTGGTGCGCAACGGGAAAAGCAGCCCCGCCGATATCGCGCAATTCCAGCGACTGTTGAACCTGCTCGGCCTGCCCTCTGATCTTGCGATTGCCCTGGCCGACTGGATAGACAATGACAGCGACACGCAGTATCCAGGCGGCGCAGAGGATGTGTACTACCTGTCTCTGCCACAACCTTATAGAAGCGCAAATCGACAACTGGTGGAACTAGGTGAACTATCCGCTGTAAAAGGATTTAACGAACTCACCATCGAGCGCCTGAACCCCTTTGTCAGCATCTTACCCGTCTCATTGCCGGTCAATGCCAATTTTGCCCCTGCCGAAGTAATCTGTGCCATGATACCCGAGATGAGTTTATCGGATGCCCGCACACTGGTGCAGCAACGGCGAGGCAAACCGTTCCATAACATGATCGAGTTTAAACAACGCCTGCCCCTGGGTGGCGCACAGATAAACGATCAGGAATTTTCCGTCAGCAGTACATTTTTCTGGGTGACCGGACGCGCCCGCGTCAATAATTCTCAAGTCACCACTCAGGCGCTGTTGCAACGCAGCGGAAACTGGCCTGCGGTCGTATGGCAAAACGTGCAATGAACACACGCGCCAAAAGACGTTAATCCGACAGGTGCTCCACATGAACGATAGCACAGAGCAGTCCACTGCGCCCGCTGAAGCTGGCCGATAATCACGCTCTGGTGATATAGTCGCTGCATCAACCTGTCCTGCCGGGTATTTTATCTTTGGTGAACCTGCTTTGAGCGTTCTGCGTATTTATTTCACCGCCCTGTGGCGGGATAGTTCCACCCCCTGTCCCTGGGCGCTGTGCGACGAGTCAGGCTCGGTTTTGCAGCAGGGGCTAGCGCCACTGGCAGCCCTGCCTGCGAGCCGCGACTGTATTGGCATCGTGGCGGCTGACCGGGTGCTGATCTTCACCACCCAACCACCGCCGGGCAACAAGCGACGCTGGCAAGCCGCGCTGCCCTTTATTGCCGAAGAGCACGCGCTGACTGACCCCGACGACATTCACGCCGTTCCTGCCGCCACAGCGGATCCCGGCACAATCGCCGTGTCTGTCATCACAAAATCCTGGTTAAAACAGATCGTTGCGGCAACCGGGGCTGCGGGCGTGCCGCTGCGCCGCCTGGTAGCCGAGTCGCTGATGCCCGTTTTGTCTGCCGATTCCTGGACGCTGGTCTGGGACGGGTGCAACGGCTTTCTGCGCACCTCACCCGTAACCGGACTGGCGCTCGATTGCGGCACTCAACAAACCCCGCCGCTGGCGCTGCTGCTCAGTCTGAGCAATGCTGCGACACCACGCCAAATTGAACTGCGTTTTGCCAAAGGTGCCTCCCCTGCGGCTTTGCCGTCGTGGGACTTAGCGGTGCCGCTGGTATCGGGGGAGAGCTGGGACTGGCAATGCGCAGCGCTGGACGAGGCAACGCCCAACCTGTTGTGGGGCGAATTTACACCCCGCCTGCGATTATTTGACAGCTTGCCCAGGCTGCGCCCTGCCCTGTTCATTCTGCTTGCCGCATTCTTCATCGAAGTGATCGGCACCCATATCGAGTGGGCCATGCTGGCCCGTGAAAAAAGTGCGCTGACACACAATGTTGAACGCATTTTCCACAGCACCTTTGGCGACGACAGCACGCTGATCGATGCGCCGCTGCAAATGCAGCGCAATCTTGCCGCGGGGCGCCATGCGGCAGGTCTGGCCGACGATGCCGATTTTCTTGCCTTGCTGGATACCACGGCGTCGTCACTCGGCACGCCAAACAGCAATGCTGTGCAGGGCATCAACTATGAATCGGGGAAACTCGAACTCGACTTAAAACTGGCCAGGGCAGCCGACTTCAAATCACTGCAGGAAAAGTTGCAACGCACCGGCCTGCATGTGCGCAGCAGCGAGCTGCACGATGCGCTTGATGGCACTCAGGCAAAACTCACCGTCACGCTGGAAGGACTGCGATGAAGTCACTCCTGCAAAAACTGCGCCGGCAACACTGGGAGACTCGCCCTCAAAACGAACGCCGTGGCATTGCCATCGGCGCCCTGTTGATCCTTCCCCTGCTGGCCTATTTCCTGCTTTGGCAACCCGCGCACGACGCCGTCGGCAAATTGCACGAACAACTGCCCAAATTGCGCATTCAAACCGAACAAATGCGCCATGCGGCAGAACAGGTCGAGGACATGCGCCATCGACCTCAGCTGGCCGTGATGGATGCTGCCGCCGTCAAAGCCGCCGTCGAGGAATCCCTGAACCGGCATCAGTTGCGCGAATCGCTGACCAGCATCACCGCTCAGGAACCCAACGGGGTGCGCATCACCCTGAACGCGGTTTCGTTCGAAACATGGCTTAGCTGGCTGCGCGACTTGCAACAAGCGCAGCACATCCGCATCGATTCAGTCGCAGTCACTGCGTTGTCGGCACCGGGAATGGTCACGGTGCGCGCCGCCCTCACCAACGGCAATAATCCGTGATTAAAATGCGCTCTCTCGCGCTATTTGGCGCAACTTACTTTGCCGGAATGCTGCTCATCACCGCCCCGGCGTCCTGGCTATCCCCCCTGATCCGGCATATCAGCCATGAAAAGCTGTCGCTGGCCAATTGTCAGGGCACGCTCTGGCACGGCAGCGCGACGCCTGCACTGCATATCGGCAAGAATTCCACCCTTGCCTTGCATACGCTGAATTGGAAGTTCAAGCCGCAAGCCTTGCTGCGGGGTCAATTTCAGACTGAGCTTAGCTGGGATGATCTGCAAACCGCAACGCCGATGACGCTCACCTTAAGCCGGCAAGCGATCACCTTAAGCCATGCACGGCTCAACATGCCGGCCCGGGTCATCGACGAATTATCGCCTTTTCTCAAACCGGCCCAGTTCAGCGGCAATCTGACGCTCGAAAGTCCGCAGCTAAGCTACGCGGACAATCACCTGCTGGGCAATGCGACGGCCCGCTGGAATCAGGCAGGCTCTGCCCTGTCCGCGGTTCGCCCGTTAGGCGACTATCAAATCGAGCTGAGCGCAGCACAAGACGGAATCAACGCCGTATTGACGACACAGCACGGCGCATTATTGCTCGCGGGGCAAGGCAACTGGTCGCCGCAGCAGGGACTGCACTTCAACGGCACAGCCGGCGCCAGCCCCGCAACAGAAGCATCTCTCAGCGAATTGCTGCACCACCTGGGCCCGGAAATCACTCACGGCGTATACCGGATTTCGCTCTAGCATGCGGCTGATAAAGCCAGTACTGCGTCAAAAACATCTCAAAATGAGGGGGTGCTAAGCCGAAAAGCGCCCCTTCCCTCACCACACCCTGTTTGCGACCACACCTGTTTTCAATATAAAACTAGCAGATCTGCTAGTGTCAAAAAGCAGGCTTTTTAATTAGAATCAACACGAAATGGCGGAATAAAAACGAAGATCGAAGTTTCGAGGGGCGGCCCGCCAGTCAAATAAAGGTAATGGATCTCTCAAATTTGTAACTTCACCAGGTTCGTTTTGGCGGGGATGGCGAATAAATCAGATGTAAGTTTGTTGTAAGAGTGTCGTGCTAACATTTGCCATATCCGCACTGGAATAGCGGTTTTATATTCAGATTTCGACAAGATTGCGCATTCCGGCGATTTGAAATCGACTCTGATTTAAAAACCGTATCCCCGGTTTGACCGGCAGAAGGGGTCGCAATCGACATGCACGCGTTCACCGATCCAAACGGAAAATCTTTCTGCTTTTCAGCTGATTTTACCGGGGCTCAATCCGTGTTCCACGGATGCAACACCGGCAATCGTTTCACCGCAATACCAATTGTCAATTAAAGGGGAAGGAAATTCATGAAAAAAAACTATAGAAACTCCGTACTGCTTGCGCTTTCCATAGTCATAACGAGCAACTCATTGCCCGTACTGGCAGGCGGAAATGTCAAGCAAAGTTCAGTATCTCAGAATACACCCCGGGTCAGCGACCGGCTGATCGTCAAATTCAGACCCAATTATCTGCCCAAGGGTTTGAGTGTATCGCAAATCAACGCCGAACTCGCCAAGCCGTTCGCCGCCCAGACCCTCAGCCAGATGGCCGCTGCGGCAGGCGTGCAAATGACTGAAGTACACGCGCTTTCAAACGGCGCGCATGTGCTCGCGCTGCCAAACGCACCCACCAGAATGGCGATGGATCAGGTGATCGCCGGAATATCGGCGCTGGCCAACGTGGAATATGTCGAAGAAGACAGAATCCTGACCGCCCAGGCAGTGCCGAACGATACTTATTACATCACAGGCCCCGGCGGCAACCCCGGACTGTGGGGTATGCAGCCCGTGACTTCAATCGCATCCCCCGCCCCCGGCAACACCGGCAGCTACGGTGCAGATTTCGAGAGCGCATGGAACACCAATACCGGAACCGGCATAGTCGTCGCAGTGGTTGACACCGGGATCACCCCGCACCCGGATATCGTCGGAGCCGCCGGCACGGTTTCACCTGCCACCGGCAATCTGGTTTCACCCGGCTACGACTTCACCAGCGACTGCCGGATGCGCAACACCTGTGCGGCAACCACGCTTACCGCCGTAGCAGGTGTCGCGCCTTCGCCCAACGCAACCGACCTGGGCGACTTCATCAGCGTGGCGGACTCAACCACGGTCGGCTCGTTCTTTTTCGGTTCAACCGTGTCAAACAGCACATGGCACGGCACGCACGTTTCAGGCACCATCGCCGCGATCGGCAACAACAACGTGGGCGTGATCGGCGGCGCATATAACGCCAAAATACTGCCGGTTCGTGTGCTGGGCAAGGGCGGTGGATATATGTCCGACATCGCCAACGGAATCAGGTGGGCAGCCGGGGTACACCCGACTATAGCCAACCCGAATCCGGCCAAGGTGATCAACATGAGCCTGGGCGGAAGCGGGGCATGTGGGATTACCGAGCAAAATGCGATCAACGCGGCGGTTGCAGCGGGCACGGTGGTAGTAGTGGCCGCAGGCAACAGCAACGCCGATGTCGCCAATTTCACTCCAGCCAGCTGCGCCAATGTAGTTACGGTCGCGTCAGTAGGACGTGATGGCAGCCGTGCGGCGTACAGTAACTTCAGTTCGCCTGCTTCAAACCCCACACCGGTTTATGTCACCCTGGCAGCTCAGGGGGGCGATCAGAGTCGTCCTGCCGCCTTCGAACCCGGCATACTGTCCACCCTCAATGCCGGACTGACTACGGCAGGAGCTGCCAATTACGTTTATTACAATGGCACCAGCATGGCTACGCCGCACGCGGCGGCAGCCGCTGCCCTGATGATGGCACGCAATCCGGCGCTGACGCCTGCCCAGGTCAAGACTGTATTGAGCGCACCGGCTTCGCTGACCACCTTCCCGGGCTTCACGGGAAGCGGGATCGTGGCCGTCGCCTTTGATTGCGCCGCGAGCGCAAACTGTGGCGCGGGGATACTTAACGCTAAACTGGCAGTGCAAAACAGCATTGTGCCGTTGACGGCCTCCCTGTCTGCAGTCGATTTCGGCTCGCTGACGCTCAATTCGACGGTTAACCAGACAGAGACTTTTACCAATTCATCTCTGTTGCCGGTAACAAACGGAGTAACCACCATCACCGGCGCAAATGCGGCACTGTTTACGATTGTGACCGACACCTGCAACAATGCCACCATCGCAGTTGGCGGAACCTGCCAGGTCGCAATGAGCTACGCGCCGGTTGCCTCGGGCAGCCATTCGGCAACGTTGTCGATCCCGACCAGCGTTGCCGGCGTCGCCACTGCAGTGGGACTCACCGGAGTCGGCGGATCGGCGCTCACCACACCGACGCCTGCACCGACTGCAACAACGGTTAATGTCGGTCAGTCTACGACCGTCAACCTGTCGTTTGCCAACCCGAACGCGACTACGGTGAAGGTAAGTGCGGTGACGCTGTCCAACCCGGCGATCATGGCGACCTCGGTCGACAATTGCAGCAATGCCACGCTGACGGCAGGCGCGTCGTGCGCCGTGACGGTAACCGTCACGCCAGCCACAGCCGGCGCGTATTCCGGAACCGTTACGGTCAGCATGTCCGGCGGGGGCACCCCGACCCGGGCGACCATTTCCGGCACAGCGACGACTCCGCCAGCTGCAAGTGGTGGTGGCGGCGGATGTTCTGTCATGCCGGCCGGGACTGATCCCGACACCTCCTTGCCATTAGCTGCACTGATCATGCTGGCATATTGGGCAAGTCGGCGCTCGATCCGCAATCGCGGTGCGGATTGACTACAGACTAGTCGCGGCGGTCATCGCGCCGCTGCTGATCTGGCCGTTTATACCTCCCTGGGATAGCGTCTGTCTCAATGGGTGGAAGGTCAGTGTGCTGTTCGCGCTGATCCCCGTCGTGGAGGAAATGCTGTTTCGGGGTTTTCTCCAGGGCGGGCTGCTCAGCCATGACCGGTTCAAACCGGTCATGGCTGGTTTCAGCAGGGCGAACTGGTTGACCAGTATCGCCTTTGCCTGCGGCCATCTCTGGCAACATCCCCTGATCCTCATTCCCGGCTATTTTGCGGTGTCCCTGGTTCTGGGATATTTTCGCGAGCGCTACGGCGGAATCCTGATCCCCGTCTTGCTCCACAGCTATTACAATCTCGGTCTGCTCGCCGTCTGAACTTGCCCGACAGAGTGAAAATCATTGCCCGAACCGGGTTGCATCGAAAACAACAGCTATTGGTGTTGCATGACCCTGTCCTGCTCCAACAGCTTGATTCCCAGCCGAGCCGCGTTCTGCATCAACGACTTTTCAAAAGATGCTAATGAAGAACCCTGCGGCAGTGCAATCTCATAGATCAGCGCATCGTCACTGTATTTCCGGAAGAAGACCGGCTGACAAAGGCATGCTTCTGAAATGGCAGCAAAGAGCTGTTTACTGTCTTCCGTCGGAGACTGAAAGTAAATTATCACGCGAATCGGCAATTGCATGGTTCGAATTTCCTGACTGGTTGGCATAGCGTTCAGGGGAGCGGACTTAATCTGAGCCGAACAACCGGCCAACGCCAGCAAGCATGCTGCTGCACCGCATCGAATAATATTTTTTTCGCGTTTCATAATGTATCCCTCCGTCTGAAATGTTTGAGGCTGCGCTTATTCAGCGCACCATCTGGTTCATGTCGATGATGGGCATCAAAATCGCCAGTACGATCAACAGCACCACACCGCCCATGGTAAGGATAAGCACAGGCTCCAGCAATGAAGTCAGGATGGAGGTGTAATTCCCCACTTCCTGTTCCTGCTGCGCCGCTGCGCGTTCCAGCATCACATCCAGCTTGCCGCTCGATTCGCCGCTTGCAATCAGATGCACCAACAAGGGAGGAAAATATCCCGAAACGCTAAGGGCCCGGCTCAAGCTTACGCCTTCACGCACCTTTTTGGCGGCCTCATCCAGCGCGACTCGCATCGGCACATTGTTAACCACCCCCGCCGCCGCATGCAATGCGGTCATCAACGGAACGCCGCTGCCGGCGAGTATCGCCAACGTACTGGCCATACGTGCGGTATTGATTCCCCGTACCAGACGTCCCAGCACCGGCAATTTCAACAATCCAAGGTGCGCCTGATAGCGCAAGCGAGGCTGGCGCAGCGCAAGATGAATGGACACACCCACTGCCGCTACCAGCAGCAACAAATAGCCCCAGGTTTGCTGCAAGGTATCACTCAGCCAGATCAATGAGCGCGTCAACAGCGGTAAGGTTTGATGAGACTGCTCGAACACGCCGATGACCTGAGGCACGACATAAATCAGCAAACCGCCGACTACCAGCAGCGCCACCAGCGTGACGATCACAGGATAGACGAATGCCAGCACGACCTTTTGCCGCAACGCCTGACGAGACTCGGTGTAATCGGCCAGACGCAACATGACGCGGCCCAACTCGCCCGACGCCTCGCCCGCCGTGACCAGCGCACGATACAGCTCGGGAAAGACGGATTCATAACGCCCCAATGCCTTTGCAAATGTATTGCCGCCCAGTACTTCCGTACGCACCCCGGCCAACACCTGCCGTATGGTTTCATTTTCGCTTTGTTCGATCAACGCGCTCAGTGCCTGCTCCAGCGTCAGACTCGCGTCCAGCAGGGTCGCCAGTTGACGCGTAATCAGACTCAGTTGCGCTACCGACAAGCGGCCACGCCGCCACTGAAACCGGCCATCGCGGTTGGACTGCATGGCATCCTGGGATACGAGTTCGATGGAAATAACGGTAAGATTCGACTCGCGCAAGGCAGCTCGCGCCTGACGCACGGTGTCGGACTCGACAACGCCGCGTTGCAGCTTGCCTTTACTGTCCAGTGCCTGATAACTGAATGCCGCCATGTCAGTCGCGGGTCACGCGCAGCAACTCTTCCAGCGAGGTGATGCCGGACGCGACCAGTCGCATGCCATCCTGGCGCAAGCTATGCATGCCGTGTTGCATCGCGTACTGACGCAAGTCCTGCTCGGATGCCCGGTCGTGTACCAAATGACGCAAGCCATCATCCACCGTCAGCAATTCGTAAATACCGCTGCGGCCCCGATAACCGGTTTGATTACATGCTGCACATCCTGCGGGACGATACAGCAGGGTCGGCGCGGCAACATGAAACTTGCGCAGCGAATCGTTTGCCCCCTCGCCTGCTTGCGGGAGAGGGGTGAGGAGAGGGCCGTTAGGCTCAAACATCGCCAACTCGTTGACATCCGGCTGATAGGCGTCTTTACAATGGCTGCACAGGGTGCGCACCAAGCGTTGCGCCAATACGCCGAGCAGACTGGATGACAGCAGGAAGGGCTCAACATCCATATCGGTCAGGCGCGTGATCGAGCTGACCGTGTCGTTGGTGTGCAGGGTCGCCAGCACCAGATGCCCGGTCAGACTCGCCTGCACCGCAATTTGTGCAGTTTCCAGATCGCGAATTTCGCCGATCATGATCACATCGGGATCCTGACGCAAAATGGCCCGCAAGGCGCGCGCAAAAGTCATGTCGATGCGCGGATTGACCTGCGTCTGACCAATCCCGTCCAGATCGTATTCCACCGGATCTTCCACCGTCATGACGTTGGTCACCGTGGCATCAATGCGCGACAGCGCGGCGTACAGCGTGGTTGTCTTGCCCGAGCCGGTCGGACCTGTGACCAGCACAATACCGTGCGGTTGGCGTATCAGCGAGTCCATCGCCGAAAGCGTTGCGCCTTCCATCCCCAGACGCGTCAGCTCCAGCCGTCCTGCATCCTTGTCCAACAGACGCAACACGATGCGCTCGCCGTGCCCTGTAGGCAGGGTCGATACGCGCACATCGACAGGCTTGCCGGCCAACCTTAAAGTAATACGTCCATCCTGCGGGATGCGCTTTTCGGCGATATCCAGTTCCGCCATAATCTTGATGCGCGACACCATCGCCGCATGCAAGGCACGATGCGGCTCGATCACATCTTTGAGCGTGCCGTCCACACGAAAACGCACGGCGGAACGTGTCTCGAACGGTTCAATATGAATGTCCGATGCATTTTCACGCACGGCCTGTGTCAGCAGCGCATTGATCATGCGTATCACCGGCGCATCGCTGTCGGCGTCCAGCAAATCCTCGATTTGCGGCAAATCGTTGACCAGTTGCGACAAATCCATGTCCTGCTCGACATCGTCCACCATGGACGCAGCCGAACCTTCGGACTGCCCGTAGCTGGCAGCCAACTCCCGCTCGAACTGGGCAACTGAAACACGCGTTGCCTGCACCGGCACGGCGAGCACACGGCGCACTTCAGCCAGCACCTCGGCACTCGCATCATCGCGCACGCTCACCTGTGCACCGTCCGCGGTCGACTTGACCAGCAACACCCCTTTGTTTTTAGCAAACGAATAGGGGATTTTTTTAAGTGGCGACTTGATCGGCGCTACGGTGTCCATAGTTATTCCGGTAAATTCATGCCAGCAAAATATCAGACGCGATATCCCCTCGCCCGCAAGCGGGAGAGGGGGCCGGGGAGAGGGTAGTTCGTATTTTTTTCCAGAACTCCCTCCAACTGTT
>JBAZCE010000047.1:0-13687 GCA_041671105.1 Gallionella sp. | reverse complement strand
AGCGTGGGGTGGCGCTGGGATTTCATGAAAAACACCGATTTAAAGTTGCAATACGATCAGGTAAGACTCAGCAGCAACTCTAATGGTTATCTGGCAAACCTGCCGGTGAATACCATTTTGTACGGGTCAAAATTTCATGTGGTTTCTGCGGTAGTTGACTTCGTATTCTAGGCGCGAGGAAAATTTGAAATCACTATTTTGCAATAGCCTGCTCCTTGTGGTGTCAATGTTTGTTGCAAATGCCTATGCTGATGTGGTGGTGATCGTCTCTGCCAGGAGCGCCGTCAACCGCCTGACGGCTGAACAGACCGGGAGAATTTTTCTCGGCAAGGTCAATGCCTTTCCTGGTGGTGGTAATGTCGTACCTGTAGATCAGTCTGAAGGCACCGCAATCAGGGACGAGTTCTACGCCAGAATAGTTCGCAAGAGCGCAGCGCAGCTTACCGCCTACTGGGCAAAAATGGTTTTCACCGGCGATGGTTTTCCGCCGAAGCTGCTCAATGGCAATGTGGCAGTCAAACATGCTGTTTCCAACGACCCGGAAGCCATCGGGTATATTGATAGAAGTGCCGTGGACAGCAGCGTCAAGGTTGTTCTGGACCCTCAGGGGCAATAATATGAAAAAATTTGCTGATTATTCTTTGACCTGGAAGCTGTTGCTGGTTCCTATTGTCGCCACCCTGAGTTTTACCGGGTACCTGATTTATTCATCTCTGGTGCTCTCCGGCGGAAACGCAATTCTCAAGGAGATTCGAGATACCAGCTTCCCCATACTCGATGCAGCCGGAAAAAATCTCAATGCTTCCGAAGGCGTAGTTGAGGTGTTGAATACGGCTGCGGCAACCGGCGAGGTGGATTTTTTGGAAACAGCCCAAAATCGTGCATCAGAAATACTGAACCGATATGAGGAGTTGGAAAAGCTGGATGCGGTTCACAAGAATGAGATTGAAAAACTGAAATCCGGATTCAATACCTTCTTCATCCAGGCTTTTGATGTGGCGCAGCGGATGACGATTAAAACGGAGATGCTCAGCCCTCAGCAGTTAACGGAAATGAAGCACGCGCGCAATGTGTATTTTCATGATGCCGCGACTTACCGGGATATTGCCGCAAAAGACTTTAATGAGGCAGTAAGCCGTGCGATTGGAAGATCGCAGCTGGCGCAGGAGTGGGGGGCTGTCATCGGTACGATCATGGTGTTCATTATTGCGGCGCTTACCCTGCTGGTCACACGCGGTATTGTGGCGCTTGAAGCGGACGTGGAAGAGAGGAATAAGCGACTGGCTGAGGTCAATAGTGAGCTTGAACATGAAATTCAGAAGTTGAAGGCTTCCGAGGAGGCTAAGAGTCACGCCGAAGCTGCCAACCAGTTCAAGAATGAGTTTCTCGCGAACATGAGTCATGAATTGCGTACGCCGATGAATGCGGTCATCGGCTTGAGTCACTTGTGCCTGCAGACAGAACTTTCCCGGAAACAGCACGATTACCTGCATAAGATTCACGCGTCGGCAAAGTCCTTGCTGGGAATACTCAACGATATTCTGGATGTCTCAAAAATTGAGGCCGGGAAATTGGAGATGGATCGAACGCTCTTCGATCTGGAAGAGGTTATGGCTAATCTGGCCACGATTGTAGGCGATAAGTCCGAGGAAAAAAATCTCGAATTCCTTCTGGAAACTGCGCCAAATGTTCCCTCTTTTCTTATCGGTGATCCCATGCGCCTGGGGCAGGTCCTGATCAATCTGGCCGGCAATGCGGTCAAGTTCACGGAGAAGGGTGAGGTGGTGGTGTGTGCCGAGCTTGAGAGTGAGGATGGAAATCAGGTGGTGCTTCGCTTTACCGTGAGCGATACGGGAATCGGGATGCAGCAGCCTGAAATCGACAAGCTGTTTCAGCCATTTACTCAGGCTGACTCCAGCATTACCCGGAAATTCGGCGGGACAGGGCTGGGGTTGGTCATCAGCAAGCGCCTGATTGAAATGATGGGCGGGAGCGTTCGGGTCGAAAGTACCCCGGGGGTCGGATCGCGGTTCATCTTTACCGCACGTTTTCAGAAGGCGGAAACGCAGGCTAACTATCGACAGTCCGATCTCAGCGATTTGCGCGGTTTGCGCGTTTTGGCCGTCGATGACAGCGAAAGCAGCCTGCATATACTCAAGAGCTACCTTGAGTCGTTTACCTTCGATGTCGCCGTTGCCAGCAATGGGCAGGATGCTCTGCAAGCGGTGCGCAGCGCGAACGATCAGGGGGTGCCTTTCGGTCTGGTAATTCTCGACTGGAAAATGCCGCAAATGAATGGCATGGAATTGGCCGGTAAGCTGCGGGAAATGAATGATTTGAGTGTCAGACCCAAGATATTGCTGATCTCGGCGCATGGCCAGAATGAAATGACGCTGCAAATGAATTTCCGGGTTGTGGATGGCATACTGCCCAAACCATTTCAGCCGAGCAAGTTGTTTGACGCCGTCGCCAGAATATCCGGACGAGACAAAACCTCGACAGGCAGGTTCAGAATCGGTGCACAGTTTAATCAGGAACACATTGCGCAGATCCGCGGGGCGCGTTTGCTGCTGGTAGAGGACAACAAGATCAATCAGCAAGTGGCGCAAGAGCTGCTCGAAGGTTTTGGAATCAGCGTGGTTATCGCCGAGAACGGAGAAGAGGCGATTGCATTGTTGGCAGGAGAGGAATTCGATGGCGTGCTGATGGATATGCAGATGCCGGTGATGGATGGCGTGACAGCCACCCGCGAGATACGGAAAAATCCGAAACATTCCCAATTACCTGTCATCGCTCTGACGGCCAATGTGATGGTCAGTGAACAAAACGAATTTTTGGATGCGGGGATGAACGATCATATCGGCAAACCCATCGACCCGGACCGACTGGTCGCCACGTTAGCCAGATGGGTGCGTCCGGGCAGACCGCAGACTGAGCCTTTGATGCCGAAGAAAGTCGTTGAATATGTATCCCTCCCTGACTTGCCCGGTGTGAATGTCAGCGAGAGCGTACGCAGAGTCGGCGGGAAAGTCTCCACTTATTATTCGCTTCTTGATAAGTTCAGTACAAACGAGAGCGATGCTGTCGCCAGAATACGGGAAGCGTTACTGGACGGCGATATGACGGCGGCAGAAAGGCTGGCGCATACGCTGCGGGGTATCGCCGGTACGCTCAGCGCAGAAGCGCTGCAATACCGTGCAGGCTTGTTGGAGAACAGCATCAAGACGGGTACCTCCGGCGAAATCGAGCAGCAACTGACGCAGCTCGATCAGGAGTTGACTTCCCTGGTTTCCGCTATCAATCGGGCTCTGGATGCGCGCAGGGCGGCGTTAGCCTGACGGACATCTTAAAAGACGCGCAGCCTGAGTGACTCAGGCTTTCGTGTGTATCAACTGCCCTGTCGAGGAAGGGTTCTGCAGGGCTTGAGCGATCTCGACAATCGCCTTGGACGGATATTGACTGACTGTTTGCTGGCTATCCTTGTCCATGATTTTTACGACCCCCATCCCTGTCGCCTTGTCTATCTCAATCGAAGCGTAAAGATTCTGGTTTTTTTGCGCGAAGGCGTCGTTCGCGTTGCTCACTGCCTGAGCGATCTGAGCCGATGACGGGGAATTTGCGGATACGCCGGAAGGGTTTTCAGTCAGGCTTGAAGTGCTTGTGGGCGAGCTGCCGGTAACGGGCGAGGCAACGCGAGCAGGACTCGTCATGCTATCGTTAATCGCCGTACCGACAGAACCGACCAAAGAAACGTTCATGTTACTTCAACCCTTTCAGTAATTGTTCGTATGATAACATTGAGCCGGTTCTCCGGTCAGTCAATTGAACCTGAGTTTGGCAAAATCCCAATGTGCAGCGTGAATTCTAGCTGCTTCAACGGCAAATTGTAAAACAAGTTTCCGGTTTCCAGTTTCCAGTTTCACCCTTTCACTCAGAAACAGGAGCTTCAGCTCCGTTGTTTCGTGGGAATGCCCTTGCGGCATCACTCTTCGTTTGATGGTTTGAGTTCATGAATCGCCCAAGTGATATAATCGTCACCTCTTATAAGGGGCTGTCCAATGTCCGTCGTATTGAATTTTAAATCCCACATATCCGAATTATTTGCGCAAGCCTTGCGCGAGGTGGCGCCTGAGCATAGCGCGGCCGCCATCCTGATCGAGCGTCCCAAGCAGGCATCCCATGGCGATTACGCGTGTAATCTGGCGATGCAGCTGGCGAAACCGTTGCGTAAATCACCGCGGGATATCGCGCAGGCATTGATCGCTGCATTGCCTCAATCTGACGTCATCGAAAAAGTGGAAATTGCCGGCGCGGGATTCATTAACCTGGTTATTACTAAAGCTGCCAAGCAACAGATTGTGCATGCCGTGCTGCATGCTGGCGCGGGCTACGGTCACGTTCACTTGGGGCTGGGGCGCCGGCTGCAGGTGGAATTTGTCTCCGCCAATCCGACGGGCCCCTTGCATGTGGGGCATGGTCGGGGCGCAGCGGTGGGGGATTGTTTATGCAACGTGCTGCATGCGGCGGGCTGGAATGTCACGCGTGAGTTTTATTACAACGATGCGGGGGCGCAGATTGAAAACCTGATGCGCTCGGTTCAGTTGCGCTGCAAGGGGATTACTCCGGATGACCCGTCCTGGCCCGAGGGCGGCTATCGGGGGGATTACATAGCGGATGTGGCCCGTGCCTATATGGCGAAAGAAACGGTGGAGGCCGATGATCAGCATACGACGGGGGCAGGTAACGCGGACGATGTCGTATCGATACGCCACTTTGCGGTGGCCTATCTGCGCCGCGAGCAGGATCTGGATTTGCGCGCCTTTAATGTGGAATTCGATGTGTTTTCTCTGGAGTCTGCGCTGTACACAGAGGGTAAGGTTGAAGAGACGGTGGCGCGTTTAATTGCCAGCGGTCACACCTATGAGCAGGATGATGCGCTTTGGCTGCGCACCACCGATTTTGGCGACGACAAAGATCGCGTAATGCGTAAATCGGATGGCGGTTATACCTATTTCGTGCCGGATGTGGCGTACCATCTGGAAAAGTGGCGGCGCGGCTTTGTCCGTGTCATCAACGAGCAGGGGGCGGATCATCACAGCACGATTACGCGTGTCAGGGCGGGACTGCAGGCGCTGGATATCGGTATCCCGAAAGGCTGGCCGGACTATGTTTTGCATCAGATGGTGACGGTGCTCAAAAACGGCGAAGAAGTGAAAATCTCCAAACGCGCGGGCAGCTATGTCACGCTGCGCGATCTGATAGACGAAGTCGGATGCGATGCCACACGTTATTTCCTGGCGGCGCGTCATCCGGATTCGCAGCTGGTTTTTGATATCGATCTTGCTAAATCGAAGAGTAACGACAATCCGGTATATTACATTCAGTATGCACATGCCCGCATCAGTACGGTGTTACAGACCTGGGGGGGCGAACGGCAGGCCTTGTTACAGGCGGATGTCGGTTTGCTGGACAGCGAATTTGAAACTGCGTTGTTGCAGCAACTTATCGATTATCCGCAGGTAATAGAAAATGCTGCGCAAGATCTGGCACCGCATCTGGTGGCGTTCTACCTGAAGGAGTTAGCGGCGGCATTTCACAGCTACTATAATGCCTCGCGATTTTTAGTCGAGGACGAAGCGGTCAAATGTGCGCGCCTGTCGTTGATCGCGGCGACCGCACAGGTGATGAGCAACGGCCTGGCGTTGCTGGGTGTGAGTGCACCGGAAAAAATGTAATCGCAATATTATTTGGAAATCACATGAGCAGAGCTACAAGCAACAAATCTGAAGCGCAGAAGAAGAGCGGCAGTCCGATGCTGATGGGTATACTGGTGGGTATGATTGTCGGTGTCGCCCTGGCCGCGGGTCTGGCTTGGTTTATCCTGAAGTCACCCAGCCCGTTTGTCAGTAAGGAACAGAAGCCGTCTGCAGACATTATCAGGCAGGTCGCAGAAGCGCCGGTCGTCGACGTGGTTAAACCCAAGGCAGAAGCTGTGGCGGCTTCAGGCGTGGAGGATGCCAAGCCGCGTTTCGAGTTTTACAAGGTGTTGACGGATAAGCAGGATGCAACGGCTGATGCACCTGCCAAAACGGCTGAAAAGCAAAAATCCGTTGATGCCAAAGCCGCACCAAAATATCTGCAAGCGGCTTCATTTGCGAATGCCGCAGATGCGGAAAATCTCAAAGCGACACTGGCGATGAAAGGTCTGGATGTCAGCGTGCAGAAAGTGACCATTCCCGGGCGCGGCGAGATGCATCGTGTACGCGTAGGCCCTTTCCAGAACGAACAGGATATGAATAGTGCGCGCGGTACTTTAAAACTGAACGGTCTTGATGCCACGCCGATGCACTGATCGGTCGTATCTGATGATATTTGACAAGGAGCGATAAGTGAAAAAACGTATTAAAAATCTTCTGACCGCCGCAGTCATCCTGTTTTGCGGTACGTCTTTTGCTGCTGTTCAGGGCAAGGATTACACGCTGCTTAATCCGGTGCAGCCGGTGAGCAGCAAAAAAATCGAAGTGCTGGAGTTTTTCTTTTACGAATGTCCGCATTGTTTCCATCTGCATCCGTTTCTGGCCGCATGGGAAAAAACGCAGCCTGCCGATGTCGAACTGACCTTGGTGCCGACGATGTTTCGCGACTCGACTGAACCGCTGGCCAGAACCTATTACGCGCTTGAAGGCATAGGGAAAATAAAGCAGCTGGATGACGCGATATATCAGGCTATTCATGTGAAGCAGGCAAATTTATACGATCTGGATACGATAGGCGCGTTTGTTGCCGGCAACGGCGTGGATCGGGCAAAGTTTTCGGCGGCCTACAATTCCTTTACAGTGAACAGCAAGATCGTGCGCGCCAAGCAGATGATACGCAGCTACGGTATCAACGGCACACCGACGCTGGTCGTGGATGGAAAATATGCGATTACCGGTTTGCAACCACCCGACGCGATCCGTGTGCTGAACGAGGTTATCGCCATCGCGCGCAAGGAACGTGCTGCTAAGCATTAATCAGGATCGCGGATTGAGGATTGGGTTAAAAGCGGAGCCGCTGGTTTTTCTTGCCCCTCAGTCCTCAATCCTGATGCCACCATCTTGTCTTCGTGTGGTCATAAGCGGCGCATCGAGCGGTCTGGGCTTGGCGCTCGCACGCCATTATCTTAAACGCGGTGCAATACTCGCAGCCTTTGCCCGTCGCGGCGATTTGCTGCAAGCGCTGGCGGCAGAATTTCCCGATCAGGTTTACTGTTATGTGCTGGATGTGCGCGATTCGGCTGCCGTGCAACAGGCCGCCTGCGATTTTGTCGCGCGTGCCGGTGTACCGGATCTGGTTATCGCCAATGCGGGGGTAAGCGTCGGCACGCTTACCGAATATGCCGAAGATATCGACGCCTTTCAGCAACTCATGGATATTAACGTGTTGGGCATGGTGAAAACCTTTCAGCCCTTCATAACAACAATGCGTGGCAATCGTCGCGGCACGCTGGTCGGAATCGCAAGCGTGGCGGGGTTTCGCGGTTTGCCGGGGGCGGGAGCTTACTCTGCCTCCAAGGCCGCCGCGATAGCCTATCTGGAAGCGTTGCGCGTCGAATTGCATGGCAGCGGTGTCGCGGTTGTCACGATCTGTCCCGGCTACGTCAGAACGGCGATGACGGCTATCAATCCCTATGCGATGCCCTTCATCCTGGATGCGGATGAGGCGGCCCGTCGCATGGCTGCTGTCATCGCCCGGCAAACATCCTTCTCTGTGATCCCGTGGCAAATGGGCGCTGTCGGCTGGTTGCTCAAAAAAATGCCGCGCTGGTTGTATGACCGGGTGTTTGCACATGCGCCGCATAAACCGCGCGGGTTGCTCTAGCGACGGGATTTCAGGCGGCAAAAAAATGCCCCTGAACCGCAATGGTCAGGGGCAAAGGTCTTAACAAAGGGAGGAGTTAAGACACTCGTTCAGGGGGCTAAACGAGTGAAAGCTTGCGCTAACTGCATACTCAGGCAAGCTTTTTTCACTTAAGTTCAATCCGTTTGCAAATAAATTTTTTAATTTTTTATGGTGGCGCAGGGCAACAGGATTAACCGCTTCACCCTTCATCCTTCACCCTATTTAGTCGCCACTTCTCCGCCGAGCGCATCGGTCAGGTCGGTCAGCATCTTTGCCAGTTCACCGGTCATCAGCGTGAAGTCGAGCTCAAACATCTCGTCAGCGGTATCAGCCATGGCGCCGGATTCTTCCTTAATGATCTCCAGAAAGTCGAGTCGTTTGATCTGAAGTTGTTCATTCAGAACAAAAGAGATGCGGTCGTTCCAGGTTAACCCCAGCCGGGTGGCGCGCTTGCCGGCCGCGATATGGGCCAGAATCTCCTCGCCTTCGAGCGCGTGATTGGCGTAGCGGACCGTAGCGCGACTCTCGCCCGTCGCGCGCAATTCCAGTTCCTGGTCTATCGTAAAGCCTGCCGGTGCATTGTCTCCCGCCAGCCAGTCGGTCATCGCGGCAACAGGAGAAATCTCTGTGTGCAGCGGCTTTACCGGCAGATCGTCGAGCGTCTTGTTTAAAAACTCCAGGAGTTCTTCTGCTTTTGCTGCGGATGCCGCATCTATGATCAGGCGGCCATTGACTGTGTCCAGCCATGCATAGGTGGTGCGCAACAGCGCGAAGGCTCTGGGGAGCAGTTCTTCCGCGACCGCTTCCTTGATGTCTTTTAGTTCACGGCGACCGACCTTGTAACCTTGTTGCGCTTCGATATCGGCGACACGTTCCTTGGCAAAACGGTTGATGATGGTGGCGGGCAACAGTTTTTGCTCTACCCCAAGTGCAAACAGGATTTGCCCGCCCGCTGCGTGAACAAGACGGTCATCTCCCCGGCAGGAAACCCATCCACGGCTTTGTTTGTCCAGTCCGCTGCAGGGCAGCAAAGGTTTTTGTGCCAGCTTTTCCTGCAATGCATCTGCAGTGATGGCGCAGTCTGCGGGCAGGCGATAGATGAAGATGTTTTTAAACCACATGGCAGTGCTCCCGGAAAACTGCCGATTATACAGACCAAATAATCAGGAAGTCTTGAGTACAGTGTTCTGGATATAGATTGGGTGCACTGCACCCTGCATTCGAGTCTTGCGGATAAGGCCGGAACTCACCGGGTTTTCAGAATCTGGCGGATGGTTGAGTGGCGGCTGCCCGGTCGTAGTGTTGTCTCGTTATGGTATGCTTGCCGACAGTTTATTTGCTTCTGATGCCTTGATGAAATTTCTTTTGTTGTTTTTGTGGCTGTTCGTCAACACCGCCCTGGCGGGTGAGGATGATGATTTTCTTGCGCTTCGCGATGCGTTTCGCTCGGGCGATGCCGCAAAACTGTCTACATTTGCGCAACGTCTAAAGCAATCCCCGCTGGAAGTCTATGCCGCCTATTACCAATTGAGGATGAGGCTGGAGACCGCAGATATCGGAGAAATCCGGGCCTATCTTGCGCGCCCCGATGATACGCCGATGATAGACCGGATGCGTGCTGAGTGGCTCAAGACGCTAGGCCGCAAGCAGCAATGGGATTTGTTCGACAGCGAGTATCCGCGCCTGATTGCGCAAGACACGGAGCTTGCCTGCTATGCCCTGCAATCGCGTCTGAGAACGGCAGAGGCTGCCGTGCTGCATGAGGCGCGAAATATGTGGTTCAGTGCCAAGGATATGCCTGCGAGTTGTAATGTACTGTTTGAGGCGGCCCTGTCTGCCGACGTGATTAGCCAGCAGGATATCTGGCAGCGGCAAAAACTGGCTTTAGAGGCCGGCAATGTGCAGCTTGCCAAGACGCTCGCAGTGCGTTTGACCGGTGATCGCGCCATGTCGTCTATCACACTGGATCATGCGATGACTGATCCCATCCGATATCTGGACAGGCAAATGCCTGAAAATCTCAGCACGGGCGCGCGCGCCGTCGAGTTGTTTTCCTTGCAGCGATTAGCCAGGCAATCACCCGACCTGGCGGCGCTGCGCTGGGAGAAAATCCAGGGGCACTTTCCGGACGCAGAGCAGCATTATTTCAATGGCTGGCTGGCATTTGAAGCTGCACGCAAGCTTGATGAGCGAGCGTTGCAATGGTACAGGAAGGCCGGAAATACACAGCTCAATGAGCAGCAGGCAGCCTGGCGGGTGCGCGCAGCCCTGCGTGTGCAGGATTGGCGTGGCGTTTTGTCTTCCATCAATGCGATGACAGATTCGCAGCGCAGTGAAGCCCCCTGGCGATACTGGCGTGCGCGGGCGCTTCAGGCTACAGGTCATCGTGCGGAGGCTTTGGCCCTGTTTGTACCCCTGAGTGCGGAGCATACTTTCTACGGGCAGCTGGCAGGCGAGGAATTAGGCGATATGCCTGTGTTGAGTGTTGCGCAGACGACCTTTCAGCCTGCAAAAAAAGATCTTGAGGAGATTGAGAAATTGCCCGGGGTGCGGCGTACGCTGGCGTTGTATCGCATGGATTTGCGCACCGACGCGCAGCGGGAGTGGTCCTGGGTGACGCGCAATTTCAACGATCACGAATTGATTAGTGCCGCAGAAGTCGCAAGGCGTCATGAGATGTACGACCGTGCCATCAACACCGCCGATAAAACCGTTCTGGTGCATGATTTCAGCCTGCGCTATCTTGCACCCTACCGTTCTGCCATGAGCGAACATATCCGGGAAAACGGCCTGGAGGAGGCATGGGTCTACGGTCTGATGCGTCAGGAGAGTCGCTTTGTGACTTCTGCCAGATCAGGCGTCGGGGCGGCCGGACTGATGCAGGTCATGCCGAGCACGGCGCGCTGGATTGCCAGAAAGCTGGGGTTGAAAGACTATCGGGAATCTCTGCTGCATCAACTCGATACCAATTTGACGCTGGGAACGTATTACATGAAGAACATGTTGTCGTCCTTGGACGACAGTCCTGTGCTGGCCTCGGCTGCCTATAACGCGGGGCCCGGGCGTGCGCGGCGCTGGCGCGCGGAAACGCCGCTGGAAGGCGCGATCTATGCCGAGACCATCCCGTTCGATGAGACCCGTGATTATGTGAAGAAGGTGATGAGCAACACCGTGTATTACGCCCGGCAGTTCGGTGCGCCGCCGCGTTCGTTAAAAGAGCGCGTGGGTATTATCGCCGGAAAATCGGGGGGTACTGCCGACTCGCAGGGGGACGCACCATGACGGCCAAGGTTTACTGTGTCGGCGGTGCCGTGCGTGACCGCCTGCTGGGCTTGCCGGTGACAGATCATGACTGGGTTGTGGTCGGCAGTACGCCGGAAGCGATGGTGGCGCAGGGTTATCAGCCTGTGGGGCGTGATTTTCCGGTATTTCTGCATCCTGTAACTCATGAGGAATACGCACTGGCCCGCACCGAGCGCAAAACGGCGCGGGGTTACAAGGGCTTTAAGGTCTACGCAGCGCCTGATGTCACGCTGGAGCAGGATTTGCTGCGCCGTGATTTCACCGTGAATGCGATTGCCGAGGACTCAGACGGGAATCTGATCGATCCGCATCTCGGCATGGACGACTTGCGCGCCGGAATTTTGCGGCATGTGAGTTCCGCGTTCAACGAAGATCCGGTGCGTATTTTGCGCGGGGCGCGTTTCGCGGCGCGTTTTGGCTTTCAGATAGCGCCGCAAACCTTGATTTTGATGCGCGACATGGTGAACAACGGCGAAGTGGATGCACTGATTCCTGAACGTGTCTGGCAGGAAGTGGCGCGTGCCTTGATGGAAAAAAAACCTTCGCGTTTTTTTACGACGTTGAGAAGCTGCGGCGCACTGGCGAAAATCATGCCGGAAGTCGATGCGCTGTTCGGTGTGCCGCAACCTGAAAAATATCATCCGGAAATCGACTGCGGTATCCACACCTTGCTGGTGATAGATGATGCAGCCCGACACGATTATGCGCTGGAAGTGCGTTTCGCCGCGTTGACCCACGATCTGGGCAAGGGGACGACGCCTGTCGATATTTTGCCTCGTCATATCGGGCATGAGTTGCGCGGTGTCGATCTGGTGAAAACGCTTACGGAGCGCTTGCGCGCGACGGGAGAATGCCGTGATCTGGCGCTGATCACTGCGCGCTATCACGGTGATATTCACAGGGCCATGGAACTTCGCAGCGATACGATCATCAGATTATTCCAGTCTACAGATGCCTGGCGTCGTCCCGGGCGTTTTGCGATGTTATTGCAAGCCTGTGCATCGGATGCCCGCGGAAGATGGGGGAACGAACATGATCCCTATCCGCAGGCTGACTACTTGCTGCAATTGTTGGCGGTGGCCAGAGCGGTTAATGCGGGGGAGATTGCACGGATGTGTCCCGATAGCGGTACAATTCCCGCTGCTGTACAACAGGCGCGCATCAGCGCGATAGAAAAACTGGTGAAGAATCGTTAGAGGAGTTGTGATGAGCAAGTTGATCGTAGGTTTTTTATTCGTTTTCATGCCATGTATGGTTTTTGCGGCAGATCAGCCCGCAAGCAAAGCTGAGGCTAAATTTGACCAGGTTTTTCGGGTTCTGGATACCAACAATTCCGGGAAGCTTTCCAGGCAGGAGGTGGCGCTCAAAGCGCCTGTCCTGGTGGAAAACTTTGACCAGATTGACGCCAATCACGATGGCGGGCTGAGCAAAAAGGAAATCAGGGACGCGGGTGCTGCGGCCGAGAAAAGACGCCACGAGTTTGCTCAGAATCTCGAAGCTGCTGATAAGGATAAAAACGGCAAACTCTCCCGAGAGGAAGCTGCTGCACTGCCGAATATCAGTGCGAATTTCGATGCGATAGACAGTAATCATGACGGGCAGCTGGTCATCAAGGAAATTGCCGATTATGTGCGTGCGATGGCCAACACGGCGCAGGCTTCGTCTGCTGCTTCCCCTGTGCAGTAAATTACAGCAAACGGGTCAGATCGCCACGGGCGAATCCGGATAACGGGTTCGCCATTTTTTTGCCCAATGCGATGACCTTGAATAGTTCTCCCATTTCCGCCGGACTGGTAAGTTTTTGCAATTGGGAAGACAGCGGCAGATAGTCGCGCAGGTTATCAGGTGCAGTGTCTTGCAAAAGATCGGTGATGCCGTTGTTGATCAGGAAAAACGCCTGATTAGTGTAGCCTTGCAGCTCAAGTCCCGCGTCTATGCCGACCTCAGCGATATCGGTGAAGTTGACGTGGGCGGTGATGTCCTGCAGGCCGGGCAGGTAAAACGGATCGTCGTGGGAACGATGGCGGTAGTGGCACATCAGCGTGCCTGTTGAACGTTGCGGGTGGTAAAACTCGCGTGCGCCGAAACCGTAGTCTATGAACAGTATCGCGCCTTGTGTCAACCGGCAGGCCAGGCTGCCCACCAGTCCTCGTGCGGCAAGGCAGATTTCGCTGACGTAATCGTCAGGTGCCTGGATCGCTTCGGCAGCCTGCAACAAGGCCGCATCAGAGATGCTGCGCTCCTGCCAGATGAAACCATGCTCGCCAAAAGACACACCGATCTCGCTTATTGCGCTGTCTTGCCAATGCACCCGATGAACCGGCAGGGCGTCCAGCACTTCATTGGCGACGATGGCGCCGCTTAACTTTTCAGGTAAGGCATCGAGCCACTGTACCCGATTGAACAAGTGCGGCAGGCGTTGTTGCAGCAGTGCCTGTTGGCGTGCGCGCAAGTCGGCGCTCACTTCAAGGATGCTGTAGCGCTCCGGCAAGCGTCCCAATTG
>JBAZCE010000046.1:0-14058 GCA_041671105.1 Gallionella sp. | reverse complement strand
TGCTCATGGGTAACCTTACAATCAATTAATTGCGCGTCTTGAAAAGTCCCGGGGCCTGAAACCCAGCGCTGCAAGCACCGCGAAATAAACTACGACGCCGCCGCACACCAGCAGGCTCAATCGTCCTATACGCGCAAGGCCCGAGCCCGCAAGCCAGCTTTGTTCGCTGCCCATACCGAACCAAAGCGTTATGCCCAGCGCCGCGACGGCCAGAGCAATCTTGAAAAAATAGGCACTCCAGCCGGGCTCCGGATGATAAATGTCGTTTTTGCGCAGAAAATAAAACAGCACAGCCGAATTGAAACAGGCGCCCAAGCCGATGGACAGCGCAAGCCCTGCATGTTGCAGATGCAGACCATAGATAAACAGCACATTCATCAACTGGGTCGCAATCAGCGTAACGATGCCGATCTTCACCGGCGTCCTGATGTCCTGTCTTGCATAAAAACCGGGAGCCAATATTTTCACCAGTATCAGGCCGATCAGGCCGACGCTGTAGCCGATCAGCGCATGACTGGTCATCAGCACATCGGTCGCGGTAAATGCACCGCGCTGAAACATCGTTGATAGCAGCGGCACGGAAATCATTCCCAGCGCCAGCGCGGAAGGGACGGCCAGCATGATGGTCAGGCGCAATCCCCAGTCCAGCAATTTAGAATACTCGTCCTTATCATTGCCGGCACTGCACTTGGATAACGAGGGCAGCAATATCGTGCCCAGCGCCGCCCCCAGCAAACCGGAAGGAAATTCCATCAGGCGATCCGCGTAATACAGCCAGGACACGCTGCCCACTACAAAAAACGAGGCAATCACGGTGTTGATGATGAGGCTGATCTGGGCAATCGATACACCGAACACCGCAGGCCCCATTTGCCTGATGACGCGCCGCATGCCCGCGTCTTTCCAGGAAAAACGGATGCGCGGCAGCATGCCGATCTTTTTCAGAAACGGAATCTGGAAAGCCAGCTGCACGAAGCCTGCGATGAACCAGGCCCAGGCCAGCCCTATAATCGGCTGATCAAACCAGGGCGCCAGCCACAGCGCACCGCCGATCAGGCAGATGTTGAGCAGGACAGGTGCAAAAGCGGGCACCCAGAACTTGTTATAGGTATTGAGTATGCCTGCCGCCACAGCCACCAGCGAGATGAAGAAAATGTAAGGGGACGTGATGCGCAACATCTGCGTCGTCAGATCGAATTTTGCGGCATCGTGGACAAACCCCGGCGCCCCGATATAGACAATGACAGGTGCTGCGATGATGCCGATCAGGGTTACTGCGAACAAAATCAGCGCCAGCATGGTTGTGACATGATCCACCAGCAACCGGGTTTCTTCATGACCGCGCTGCTTCTTGTATTCGCCGAAGATCGGCACGAATGCCTGCGAGAAGGCGCCTTCGGCAAACAGTCTGCGCAACAAATTAGGCAGACGGGTTGCGATGATATAGGCATCGTTCGCCATCCCCGCACCGAAGATGCGCGCGATCAACATGTCGCGGGCAAAGGCCAGAATACGCGAGACCAGCGTCAGGCCGCTGATGGTGGCAAGTGATTTGAGTAAATTCATTGCAAAGCGTGAGTCAACAGATTGGAAACGGCGGCAATCATACCATCGCGGCCGCCCGGCTACCGGACACGGCACTATATCTTTCGGCCTATACCTTCAGGCCTATACCTTTCGGCATATTGTCCTGAAACCGCCACAGGAGTAGCGTTCAGATATGCAGGGTGCAATCGATCTGCCTTGAATGCAAGCCGTCGGATCATTCAAAAACGGAGGACTAAAATGTCAACCATTAAAAAACAACCCGCCGACTCCAAAAAAATCAAAATTTTTTGCATTGATGGTCAGATTCAACGCGAACAATCCGAACGTCAGGAAGGTGAAATAAAACTGTCACTCTATGCCTTCGACCACAGCGGAGTTTTGCTGGGAACTGCAGACCTTGATCACGAAGGAAAATATAGCGCAACCCTTCATCTTGCTCAGCCTGCCGATATAACACTGTTTGTGGGGCCATCGGGCATGCCGCAGCAAATCCATCTCTCCAGCGCCTACCAGAGAACATTTTCTGCAAAGGACTGGAAGGCTGAAGGATCAAGATTCCATCTGAAATTCGACGTGCTTCTGCCGCCTGATATCTGGCGCCCCTGGTGGCCGTTGCGCATCTGCATTTCCGGCCACGTGCAAAAGGTTATGCATCGCGATGGTTTTACCGACATCGGTCCTGTCACCTTCATCAAAGTCGAGATTTTCGACGTGGATCGCGAGGGTTGCCTGTGGTCTCCCATCCGTAAATGGGGCGAATTACTGCTGGACAGGCCGGTGATCCGCATTCCTGAATTGCTCAAGGAACCCCCTTTTCCGCAACGCCCGCTCGCTGATTACCCAATTCAGGGACAGGACATGACGCTGGATGCCATTCAGGACGTCCAGGGCGAAGACAGCGCCAGGGACTTGGAACGCGCTGCACTTAACCCGCAGCAAGCACGCAGCAAACCGGGAATATTCATCAACCCAGCCACCAAAGCGGCGCTGGACTCACAAGCCGTCAGCCACATCGCGTTGCAACCATCCTTCACCCGGGTGGGAGAAATGCGCCTGATTGAAAACAGCATCGCGTCCCGACTGGACAAACTGACTATAACCTCCAAAATCGCACCGTGGCTGGCCTTCCCGCACTGTTACCACAGCAAGACAGAACTGGGCGAAACCACCACCGATGACAACGGCCATTTCAATTATTGCTTCAACTGGTGGCCGTTTCTGTTCCGTCAGGGAAGGCTAAGCTTCGACTCGCTCCCTGACATCATCGTCAAGGTGACGCAGGTTATCAATGGCGTGCCGACGGCAATCTACCTCGACCCCTACACCGGCACCCGCTGGAATGCCAACCATGCACATATCGACTTGTTTCTGGACGATGAAGAAATCATCTGCGGCACAGGTCACAGCTACAATCCACCGAAAGGCGCAACGGTATTTTTCACTCGCATCGGCGACGATGAAATCAACAAGATCGACCAGTCCAGCGGTCTATACAACGACACGCCGGTGAGCGACATCGCCTACGGCAGCAATCTGCAGATACATGGCCAGTTCGGCGACGCGTTGAGCAACATGGCCAGCTATTATCGTCTCTCCTATGCAAAGCACGGCAGCAGCGATTTCACCCCGATCAACGAACCACTGACGGATACCCGCTTCAAAAAAAATACGCTGCAAGGCGAAACCCATGCACTCGGCCCGATATCCGTCGATGACATACCGGCCATGTACGAGTTACGCAATTTCGAGGATTACTTTTGGTACAACCCGGACTGGCTCGGCACCTGGCAAAGTTGGCTGACCGAAGCGAACACAGGCAAATATGTGCTGCGACTTGAGGTATTCGATCGCAACGGCGTCAAGCTTACGACTGCCGATGGCGTAGACTACCGCGATGGCACCGCCATACCGCCAGCGACACCCGCCGTCATGACCGACCATTGCGACCTGACAATAACGCTGGACAACAAGGAGCCCGAGGTGGATCTGATGATCCCCGCTGAAATCAACAACTACGGCGTGATTCCGATGAACCACGGTATGTCCATAGATTTTGAGATCCGCATCCGGCAGGAAAATAACCGGTTGCGCTCATGGGGATTTTACTACACCAGGGGAACCAGTCCGACCATCCATGAACTGGCCAGCGGTTTTTCCAATAACGGCTTACCGGGCAGTATCGATCAGACCATCAAGGGAGGAACCTTCCCCCAGCAGGGAACAGGGATGCTCGCAAACCTGAACGACCACACCTGCGCCTATGCACTCAAACTCTGGGCGACCGCACATATACGCGATGGACGACATTTCATTTATTATCAGGAGCAAATAAAAGTATTTGCCGTTGAAAAACTTCATCTTGAATAGCTTGCCTGCAAATAGTTGCACAAGTTCGGGGAAGCCGGTAGAATGCCCCCCTTTCCAGCAAGCTGAATTTCAAGGAGTAGTCTCATGGCAAATAGCGCACAAGCCCGTAAACGTGCTCGTCAAGCAGTAAAACAAAATGCTCATAACAGCAGCTTGCGCTCTGAATTGCGCACTGCGATCAAAAAAGTGATCAAAGCGATCGAAGCAGGCGACAAAACAGCCGCCCAGTCTGTATACCAGGCGTCCGTCAGCACTGTTGACAGCATCGCAGACAAGAAAATCATTCACAAGAACAAGGCTGCCCGCCATAAGAGCCGTCTTTCTGCAGCAATCAAGGCAATGGCTTAATTGCTCTGATGCGTTGATGCACTGAACAACAAGCCGACAGAAATGTCGGCTTGTTTGCTTTATAGCCTGTCATTTTAGTTTCACTTGCCTAGACAGCCCTGTTTGGCTCAATATACGCCTTCTTCCAGGCAGGAATAACTTGATAGCGGCTCGTTGCGCCGTTTGTTTTTAAAGGTACTATATGTCGCATTTAATGAACACGTATGCCAGACTTCCCGTTTCGTTTGCACGCGGAGAAGGCGTCTGGCTGTGGGATAACGAGGGACGCCGTTATCTGGATGGCCTGTCAGGCATCGCCGTAAACACACTGGGTCACGCCCATCCGCGTTTCACAAAGGCTCTGCATGAGCAGATCGATACACTGATTCATTGCTCCAATGTCTATCAGATAAACGGCCAGAACCAGCTTGCCGACAAACTATGCAGCCTGACCGGCATGCAGGAGGTATTCTTCTGCAATTCGGGTTGCGAGGCAAATGAGGCCGCAATCAAGCTGGCACGCCTGTTCGGGCACAATCGCGGCATCGAGTCTCCTGACATCATCGTCATGGAAAAGGCATTTCACGGACGCACCATGGCCACGCTCTCCGCGACCGGCAACCGCAAGGTACAAGCAGGCTTCGAGCCGCTGGTCACAGGCTTTGTGCGCGTACCTTACAATGATCTTGAGGCCATCCATCACGTAGCGCAGCACAACGGCAATGTGGTCGCCGTACTGGTCGAGCCGATACAGGGCGAAGGCGGCATCCGCACGCTGGACATCGAATATCTGCAGCAATTGCGCAAAATTTGCGACCAGCACAACTGGCTGCTGATGCTCGATGAAGTGCAATGCGGCATCGGTCGCACCGGCAAGTGGTTTGCTTATCAACATGCAGGAATTTTGCCTGACGTCATGACGCTCGCCAAGGGCCTGGGCTCCGGCGTTCCGATCGGCGCATGCCTTGCAGCCGGCCAGGCAACAGGCACGTTCGGACCGGGAAATCACGGATCAACCTTCGGCGGCAACCCGCTGGCCTGCGCTGCGGGACTTGCCACCCTGAATATCGTGGAACATGATCAATTGCTCTCGCACGCTGAACAATTGGGGCAGTTCATCCGTCAGGGGCTGAGCGACGCATTGCGTGAGGTGGCCGGCTTTGTGGAAGTTCGCGGCCAGGGATTGATGATCGGCATCGAACTTGACAGACCCTGCGGTGAACTGGTCAAATCAGCGCTGGCACGCGGACTGCTGATCAATGTGACCGCAGACACTGTGGTTCGTCTGTTGCCGTCTCTGGTCATGTCGCAAACGGAAGCACAGCAACTGCTGGACATCCTCTGCCCGCTCATCACTGATTTTTTGCAATCCTGATTGGAACACATCATGGCAGTAAAACATTTCCTGCAATTCAAAGATTTAAACCGCGAGGAACTGGAATACCTGTTTGAGCGCACAAAGCTCATCAAACAAAAATTCAAGACCTATCAGCAGTACTGGCCGCTCACGGATCGCACGCTGGTGATGATCTTCGAGAAGGCCAGCACCCGCACCCGCCTGTCTTTTGAAGCCGGGATGCAGCAACTGGGCGGTTCGGCGATCTATCTGAATACGCGCGACTCACAGCTGGGACGCGGTGAACCTGTAGAAGATGCAGGGCAAGTCATCTCGCGCATGTCGGATATCGTGATGATTCGCACCTTCGAACAATCCATCGTCGAGCGGTTTGCGGCCAATTCGCGCGTGCCGGTTATCAACGGATTGACCAATGAATACCACCCGTGCCAGATACTCGCGGACATTTACACCTTCATCGAGCAGCGCGGCAGCATTCAGGGCAAGACCGTCGCGTGGATAGGCGACTCCAACAACATGTGCAACACCTGGCTGCAGGCCGCAGAGATTCTGGACTTTAATGTACACGTCTCCACGCCTCCCGGTTATGAAGTCGAGCCTGAGCGCGCCGGTCTCTACGGCCACGAGCACTATGAAGAATTCACCGACCCGATGGAGGCAGCACGCGATGCGGATCTGGTCACCACCGACGTGTGGACCAGCATGGGCTTCGAGGCGGAAAACGAAGAGCGCATGAAGGACTTCGCCGATTGGCAGGTGGATGAGGACATGATGGCGGTTGCGGCGAAAGACGCGCTGTTCATGCATTGCCTGCCCGCGCATCGCGGCGAAGAAGTTTCCGCCGGCGTGATGGACGGCCCGCAGAGCGTGGTGTGGGATGAGGCGGAAAACAGATTGCACGTGCAAAAGGCACTTATGGAATATTTGTTATTAGGTAAGATAGACAGTTAAATAAAGCAATGTACGTTAAGTGCAATCTGTTTCGGCGCAGGCGCAACAATCAATCCGCGCAGCGGAGGCCGTAGCCAAAAAAGTACGTGCAGAAAGCACTGATGGAATATTTACTGTTAGGTAAAATCGAAAGCTGAACAAAACAATACACCGTAATGCAGCCTGTTTCGGCGCAGCCAAAATCGCACGTACACATTGATGGAATACTGCTGCTCGGCAAAATAGACAATTAACACCCCTCCCCCTTGCAGGGGGAGGGCTAAGGAGGGGGTAGAAACGTTCGGCACCGACTTAACGTCCTCACCCCCATCCTGACCTTCCCCCTCAAGGGGGAAGAAACCGATTTGTAGATTTATAATAGAGAAAAACAACATGAGCGACATCAAAAAAGTAGTTCTCGCCTATTCCGGCGGCCTCGATACCTCAGTCATTCTGAAATGGCTGCAGGACACCTATCAGTGCGAAGTTGTCACCTTCACCGCCGATGTGGGCCAGGGCGAAGAGCTGGAACCGGCACGCGCCAAGGCGCTGAAAATGGGCATTACACCCGAAAATATCTACATCGACGACCTGCGCGAAGAATTCGTACGCGATTTCGTGTTTCCGATGTTCCGCGCCAACACCGTATATGAAGGCGAATACCTGCTCGGCACCTCGATCGCACGTCCGCTGATCGCCAAACGGCTGATCGAAATCGCATCGCTGACAGGCGCGCAGGCCATCTCGCATGGCGCGACCGGCAAGGGCAACGATCAGGTTCGCTTCGAGTTGGGCGCGTATGCGTTAAACCCGAACATCAAGGTCATCGCACCCTGGCGCGAATGGGATCTGCTGTCCCGTGAAAAACTGATGGCCTACGCCGAAAAGCACGGCATTCCAGTCGAAATGAAACATAAGCAGGGCGGCTCGCCTTACTCGATGGATGCCAACCTTTTGCACATCTCCTACGAAGGTCGTCATCTGGAAGACCCGGCCGCAGAAGCCGAAGACAGCATGTGGCGCTGGACGGTATCGCCTGAAGCGGCACCGGATGCAGCCGAATACCTGGATATCGAATTTGTAAAAGGCGACATCGTCGCGCTGAACGGCGTCCAGATGAGCCCTGCGCAAATTCTGGCAAGACTCAACGAGTTGGGCGGCAAACACGGCATCGGTCGCCTCGATCTGGTGGAGAACCGCTATGTCGGCATGAAGTCGCGCGGATGCTACGAGACCCCGGGCGGCACCATCATGTTAAAAGCCCATCGCGCGATCGAATCCATCACGCTGGATCGTGAAGTAGCACACCTGAAGGACGATCTGATGCCGCGTTACGCCAGCATGATTTACAACGGCTACTGGTGGGCACCTGAGCGCCTGGCGCTGCAAACCCTGATCGACACCACCCAGAAAACCGTCAACGGCTGGGTACGCGTCAAACTGTACAAAGGAAACGTGATTGTGGTCGGGCGCGACTCCAAGACCGATTCGCTGTTCGATCCGACCATTGCCACCTTCGAGGATGACAAGGGCGCTTACGACCAGAAGGATGCAGCAGGCTTCATCAAGCTCAACGCGCTGCGTCTGCGCATCGCGGCGAAACTGCACCAGAAGTAACATCAGGCGCAGTCGGGTTAAAACCCGACCTACAAATGCGAACGGAGGCTGTCATGATTCATGAGCTGAGCGGAGATATCTTATTCAGCGGTGCGAAGGTCATCGTTCAGGGGGTTGCCCCCAACGATGACTTTCATCATGGCCTGGCGATGCAACTGCGCGAACGCATGCCGTTGATGTACAAGGATTTTCGTCACTACTGCCAGACCAGGCATCCAAAATCCGGCGAATTATGGGACTGGACCAGCAGCGACGGGCATCAGATCGTCAGCCTGTTCACGCAGGACGGGGCGTATGAACAAGGCAAAAAACCGGGACACGCCACGGTAAGCCATGTGAATCACGCCCTGCACGCATTGCGCGCTTTTGTGCAAAAGGAAAAAATTACCAGCATAGCCCTGCCGCGTCTGGCTTGCGGCATAACGGGCCTTAACTGGTCTGATATCAAACCGCTGATCGAGCATCATCTGGGCGATCTTGGTATACCCGTTTATGTTTATACAATCTATCAAAAAGGCGTAAAAGCCAAAGAACCCAGCAAATAAGGAAAAAGCATGTTGCAATTCGATAATGTCAGTGTAGTCAAAAAATCAAACGTATTCTTCGACGGCAAATGCGTATCGCACTCGGTGCTGTTCGCCGACGGCACACGCAAGACGGTCGGCGTCATTCTGCCAAGCACCCTGACTTTTAATGTGGGCGTGCCCGAAGTCATGGAGATCACCTCTGGCACCTGCCGCGTCAAAATCGGCGACAACGGGGAATTCGAGACCTACTCGGCAGGCAGCCAGTTCTCGGTTCCGGCCAACGGCAGCTTCGTAATTGAAGCCAGCGAAGCAGTCGATTACGTTTGCAGCTTTGGCTAAAAATCTTTTGTCCACGAAACACACGAAAGTCACTAAAAAATTCAAACAACAATAATTTGTGTTGGGCCCGTTATTTGCCTTTTGAGCTTTGGCTTAATATTTTACGTTTATTAGTTTTTAGTTTGTTTGTTCGTGTCTTTCGTGTGTTTCGTGGACTGTTTTTGTTTTATTTAGCGGGAGTACACCATGCCATCTTTCGATATCGTTTCAGAAGTAGAAAAAGAAGAAGTTAAGAACGCGGTTGAGCAGACCAACAAGGAACTCGGCACACGCTTCGACTTCAAGGGTTCGGACGCAAGAGTGGAGCAAGTCGAACTCAAGCTTACCGTGTGGGCGGACAACGAATTCCAACTGGATCAGGCGCAGGACATACTGAATGCCAAGCTGCTCAAGCGCGGCGTGGACATCAAGTGTATGGAGATCAGCGACAAAATCGAAAAAGTCAGCGGCAACAAGGTCAAACGCAGCTGTGAAGTCAAGGTCGGCGTGGAAATCGATCTGGCCAAGAAGATCGTCAAACACATCAAGGACAGCAAACTGAAGGTTCAGGCCAGCATTCAGGGCGATACCGTGCGCATCACCGGCAAGAACCGCGACGATCTGCAAGAGGCGATCGCCTTCATCAAGAAGACCATCACCGACTTCCCGTTGCAGTACCAGAACTTCCGCGACTAGCGGTCATGTCCTAAAACAGCATGCCCGCTCCCTCTCCTCAATCCTCTCCCGCAAGCGAGAGAGGAGACAAACGAATCGCTACGCGAATTTCACGATAATGGTCATGCCTAAAAACAGTATCGAAGCCTGTGTCGAGTTCTCGTTCAAGGGCGAGGACTACGCACATTCTTCCCGCATCGATCTGGATCGACTGCTAAGCCAGCACGACGCCCTGCCCTCGATACATGCGCTCCTGGCAAGACTGCACGGCATCGACACTTACTCCTACCTCTACGAGGTGATGCAGGAGGCAGAAGTCACCTATTCAAACCCGCAGGGTTCAGCTTCAGACTATATGGTTGACGGCGAATTCAGTCTGGCCTCACTGGCCAGCAACTGGCAGAGCGCCAAGGCAACACTGCTGCTGCAGCCCATCGCAGAACGCGAGCTGGGCATTAACGATCTCAACCAGCATCACGCACTCAAGCGCGCACTCGTTGCCGCGTACAACCTGGGGAGAGGCGCATGAAAACCGTACTGGTGTTATTTGCAGAGGGCAGCGAAGAGCTCGAAGCGATTACCGTGGTCAACATCCTGCGACGCGCAGGCGTCGCCGTCACGCTGGCCGGTTTAACCTCAGGCGCATTGCACGGCAGCCGCAGCATCGCAATCCTGCCCGACGCAACGCTCGACGATGTACTCTATAAAGACTTCGACATGATCGTCCTGCCCGGCGGACAACCCGGCACCCGCCATCTTCTGGCCGACACACGGGTATTGCAACTGGCGCGACGCATGGCGGATCACGGCAAATACGTGGCCGCAATCTGCGCGGCACCGATGGTACTGGCTTCTGCCGGTTTGCTGACCGGCAAACAGGCAACCTGCTTTCCAACCTGTCTGGACGACTTCCCCGAAGTTCTTTTAGACTCTTCCGCAATCGTCGAAGATGGCAACATCATCACCTCGCGCGGGCCGGGCACCGCGATGGACTTCGCACTGCTGCTGGCTGAACGACTGGTCGGAAAAACGAAGCGAAACGAAGTCGAAGCCGGACTCGTTCGTTAATTGCTCAACCTGCTCGACAGACTCCCTCCCGCCGTCACCGCGCTACTGCTGCAATTCGCGGCATTTTTGCTCGCGCTGCTCTGTGTGCGTTTATCCGGGATACAACCCGAGCTGCTGAGCTTCGCCTTACTGTGCGGATTCATCGCCGCTATTTTCAGTTACCTTGCCGGCCTTGCGCGGTGGTGGATCGCCATCGGCCTGATATTCTCACCCGCGCTGGTGCTGATGCTCACACTCGACATTCCGCCGGTTTTTTTCCTCATCGCATTTTTGATCATGCTGGCGGTGTACTGGAGCACGTATCAGACACAGGTGCCGCTGTATCTCTCCAGTAACAAGGTTTGGAGCGCATTGGAAGACTTGCTGCCGCCGGCAGGTTCTCCCTTGCGCTTCATCGACCTGGGCTCAGGACTGGGGGGCGTTTTAACCCATCTGGCGCGCACCCGCCCGGACGGTCATTACAGCGGTGTGGAATCGGCCCCCTTGCCGCTGCTATGGAGCTGGCTGCGCATCAGGGGGCTTAAAAATTGCGAAGTACACTGGGGCAGTCTGTGGAATTGCGACCTGGCCGGTTACGATGTGGTGTTTGCCTACCTCTCGCCCGTACCGATGGAACAACTCTGGCACAAGGCCCGCAACGAGATGCGTCCGGGCACGCTGTTCATCAGCAGTACCTTCTCGATACCCGAACAGATACCCCACCAAACCATTCAAGTAGATGACCTGCATCACTCCACCCTGCTGGTCTGGCGCATGTAACCCATCCGGACGTTATGCCGACTTAATCGGGATATTCGAAACTGCAATTCCCTCAAGCATTTAATCAGGACGATGAATTGAACTTTTAGAAACTTCGATTTCTAAAAGCAGTCGCCAATTCCTCAGTCACCGGGAAGAGATCGTGCACCGAAAATCTAAATACGGTGTATATTGACAAACAAAACCACTACATGCACCAACAGACACGCCGTCAAAAATGTTAAAATGAAATGTGGCAAGCTGAATATGACGGCTGTTCATCACAGCCCGGTCAAATGAATCGAGCCGCGAGACGTAAATCTGGAGAACATGCATTGCACCCCCAAAAACAATCTGCCAAAGACTACAAAGTTTCCAGTGACGAACTGGCAGATTTCGCTTCTTCGATCGAAATTCCGGCCTGCCCGCGCGTATTGATCGAATTAGCACAGGCACAGAAGCAGGCGTCCCCCGACCCTCGCGTCATTGCCAAGCTGGCAGAGCAGGATCCGGCCATGACAGCCGCCTTGCTGAAAACCGTGAACTCCCCGTATTTCGGGCTACGCACCAAGATACTCTCCGTTCAACAGGCTGTCATCTTCCTGGGCATGAACAACGTAATCAGCATCGTCACCGCCATTGCACTCAAAAGTGCAAGCGCCGGCATCAGCGGTCAAGGTGTCAGCCTGTTCTGGGATCGCACTGCCCTGACCGCGGAATTTGCCGCCGATCTTGCCAACCGGGTGATCGGTATGGCGCGAGACGAGGTATTCATCCACGTGCTGTTCCGCGATGCCGCAATTCCGCTGATCATCGCTCAGCGCGTCAAACGCGGACAATTAAACAGCATCGTGCTGCGCGATTTGGACACCTACATGGCTCAGGTCGAAGTCGAACAGCGCAGCATGGATCACGCGATCATCGGTCATCACTTCACCAGGAAATGGCTGTTGCCGGAGCGCACCCAGCAATCGGTGCGGTTGCATCTCAACATCGAGACATTTCTGGGCGGAGAGCAGAAGGAAGAGACTGCGAAATGGGTCTCACTGCAGATCGCGATGGGCTACCTTGCCGAACACATCATGCGCGAATACTTCGACATCCCGCACAGCGAACTGTGGATAAACACGCAGTTCGACGCCTTCCTGCGCTATGTGAACATCAGCCGCACCGAATTCCAGAAGGTTTCTGACGAAATCCGTTACGAACAGAAAAATAAATCCATGGTCGAAGATTTGTTCATGATGTAAAGCATCCTTCACGCAACAACGCATAGTCCTCGTGCGGGGATAAACATAAGATTAGGCTCGATTCTTTCAAGCCTTAGATAATGTTAGGCATTTTAAGGAGAGTCATTTGGCAACGAGGTCGAAAAAGCAAGGGCCGGTTGTTATTGGGCAGCCAGAAATTGCGCCCGTTAAAGCCATCGCACTTCTCAGAAAGCATAGCGAAGCCGGAGGAAAACTTTTATCTGAGCGTCCAATCCAAGAGGACGATTACGCCACTTGGGTAATGCTCTGCCGAAATTACCTTGAGAAAGCCTTTGGCAAGAAGTCACCAAACGTGACCACGGTAACAAGCGTTGGGCTCTACGGTGCATTCCCGATGGAAGCTGGTAACGCGTGGTTGGAGAACCATCGCGCCGAGTCACTGCAAACCCAACTTAGCAAGTTGAGGGGACTCATTGAGCTTCTTGAAACCGAGCATGAGCTTCAAGAAGATCATATTGTTGCTCCTGAACGAGAGATTACTGGCCACAAGATATTTCTTGTTCATGGTCACGACGACTTAGCTTTACATGAATCCGCCCGTTTTCTTGAGAAGCTTCGACAAGATGTCGTTGTTCTTCGAGAGCAGCCAAATCAAGGCAGAACAATCGTTGAGAAATTCGAAGAGTATGCCGATGTTGGCTTCGCTGTCGTGCTCTTAACGCCTGATGATACCGGTGGACCAAAGGCAGTACCGGTTGAAAGATTTCTACCGAGAGCGAGACAAAACGTTGTTTTTGAACTTGGGTACTTCATTGGACGCCTAGGCAGGAACCGGGTTTGCGCTCTCTATCGATCCGGCATCGAAATCCCCTCAGATTACGCAGGTGTTTTGTATATTGAGCTTGACGATAAAGGGGCGTGGCGGCTTCAGTTAGCAAAAGAATTGCGGGCAGCGGGTCTCCCTGTTGATATGAACGATGCGCTTTAACTGCGATGCCCAATCCATCAATCCGCCGGACGCTGCGCAATAAAGCCACGCATCGCCGGTGATTACAAACGGTTGGGATTGCCATGCTACGAGCAATTTTCTTTGTTTTACTCTGTTCCTTCGCCTCGGCAAGTTTTGGTGATGAATCGGAATGCAGCGGCGGGTAGAGTAGAAAACAGGCTCTCGCCTGCTCTCCCTCATCAAACCGTGCATGCGCTATTAACGCACACGGCTTTCCGATGCTCTTCACGTCAAGGCATGCACCGTTTTCCAGCCAGCCGTTGTCGGAACCTTGTATAGCCCATATTTCGTATAAAGCTGCTGGCTCGGAAAGCGACCAAGGCCGATCCCACGATCTTTGACCTTGTGCCGCTTCATCAGGTGTGT
>JBAZCE010000045.1:0-14350 GCA_041671105.1 Gallionella sp. | reverse complement strand
TTCAGTGGCTACGTATTCAAATCCGATGTCAAACTGAAATATAGCTTCACGTGCGAAGTACAACTCGGATCAAGGGTGAAAGCAGCTTACGCAAGCAGTGAAGGATAAACTGACGCCTTCGTTCCGGGATTAACCGGACAGTCCACTTTTTCGGCCTGCCCAGCCGACGCTATGAGCTTATTTGATGGATCTCATCGGGTTGCTTTATCGGCAGCCAGACCCGAAAGGTTGACCCCTTGCCGACTTCACTTTCGACTTCGATTTTGCCGTGGTGCTTCTCTATGATGCTGTAAGACACCGAGAGCCCCAATCCGGTACCCTTACCAACGGGTTTTGTGGTGAAAAACGGGTCGAACAAGGACTGAATATTCTCAGGCGGAATACCTTCGCCGGTGTCTATGACCTCAAACCATATCTGGTCGTTTTCACATCCGGTACGGATGGTTATCGTGCCGCGCACATCGATAGCCTGTGCCGCATTCACCAACAGGTTTATAAACACCTGGGTGAGTTGCGAGGACAGGCAAAATATCCTGGGCAAGACGCCATATTCCTTAACCACTTCGCATTTGTACTTCAGCTCGTTCCACACGATGTTCAGGGTAGAATCCAGCAGTTGCTGCACATCAGCCCACCCCCACTGATCCTCGCCACTGGCGCGGGAAAAATCTTTCAGATCGAGAACGATTTTCTTCACCCGCTCCAGGCCTTGATGAGATTCTGCGATCAGCGATTTGATGTCATTGCGAATGTAATTCAGATCTATCTTTTTCTTGAACTGATGCAACTCTTCCAGCAGCGGACTGCCGGATCCCAACTGCGCCAGGGCCACCTCATATTTATCCATGACGACTAAAATGTCGGACAGATATTGTTCCAGCGTACCGAGATTGGAGTTCACATAACCGATTGGATTGTTGATTTCATGCGCCACACCTGCCGCCAACAAACCAATGGCGGCCATTTTTTCAGCCTGCAGCAACTGATTTTGTGCCTGCTGAAGCTGTTTGTTTGTACTCGCAAGTTGTGAGTTGAGTCCCAGGACATACTCGTATTGTTCGACCACCTGCGCTTCGATTTTCTTGCGTTCTTCCAGCACGGCAGCCAGGTGATTGCGGGTACGAGCCAGTTCCAAATGCGTACGTACCCGGGCCAGCAGTTCGGCATGCTGATAGGGCTTGGTCACGTAATCTACGGCACCCAACTCGAAACCCCACGACTTCTCAGCCGCATCCGAAGCGGCACTTACAAAAATCACCGGCACATCGCGCGTTTCAGGCTCGGCCTTGAGACGCCGTAAAACTTCATAGCCGTCCATCTCAGGCATGCGTATATCGAGCAACACCAACTCCGGCGGATGAATCATGGCCGCACGCAAGGCCAGCTCGCCGCTTATCGCTGAACGCACCTCAAAACCTTCCGCCCTCAGAATGTCTGTCAACAACCTCAATGAGGCCGGGGTATCATCGACAACGAGTATTTGTCCTGTCATTTAACATTTACCTGTTAACTCGCCTGCACCGTCATCATCAAAGAGCACTCATTGCAGCGTTGCTGACTAAACGGGGACATTCAATGTACCGATTATGTAAATATCTGACCAGCACCACTATCAGACCGGGCTTATTTTATTACCGGAAAAAACACCTGCGGCCAGGAATTTTCTTAGTGCGTGGATTAAATCGTCAACCACTTTTCATACAACACTGCGGATTGCTGTCGGACTGAGCCGCCGCTCAAAACGACCAGGTCAGTTGCACACTGGCACGATCCCCCAGGTTGTCGGCGATGGTCAGCGCATTGCTGCGGGCGGCTCCCGCCGCAATCGCGGCCGGGTTAGAAACTTTCATGCTGCGCCATTCGTAATTAAACAGGGCGCGGGTAGCCGGATTGATAAAGTACTGGATACCCAGCGTAGTGGTCGCAAACTCACGCTCATTGGCGAGGGTCTGCGTCATAAAATCCAGATAGTCATAACGCAGATCCGCCTCCCATTGTGGCAGAAAACGCCAACCGCCTTCCAGATACCCGCCACCCGCCTTTTCATTCACACCCACGGCAAACGGTTGCCCGACAAAGGGCGGGGCCTGCCCACCCGCAATCATACCGTCGGCACGCAAATATTCAGCCGAGGCGCGGTAATTTCCCTGCACATATTTGAGCCCCAGCCCGTCGCGCACCAGCGCATAATGCTGAGTACCGAACAGCCTTGCACCATTCTGCCGCCACACAAATGCGCTGACATCTTCGCGGTTGGGGCCCTTGCCGCCCAGCACATACGATGCCTGAAAGCGCAAGGTCAGATCCTTATGGCTATCGCCGTCCAGCGGCCGATCAATCGCGCCGCCATTTGACAGCATCGCGGCGTAAGAGTACTCCCACTGCCCCCGGTTGAGCCAGTCGTAGGCTTGCACCCCCCAATCCCGGTAACCCGAAAAACCGCTGGTCAAATTGGCGTTTGAAGCACCACTTGCGTTGACCGCACCGGCGGACTGCACCGGCAAGCCCACCAGCAGATACAGCACCGCATTGGAATTATTCACATACGGCGAGGACGTATTGACAGCCAGCAAGGCTTCCTCGCTGGTCGGCAGTTTGAACAATCCGGCACGAATACGGGCACCCGGAATGAAGTTGAAGGTCAGCGAAGCATCGGTCAGTACGACATCGCGGTAATAGGTCGTGCCGTTTTGTCCGGCATCGAGTGCGACAAGATAATTGATCTCGTCGGTGAGCTTGCCCCTCCCACCCAGCCCGGCTCGCAACACCTGAAACTGGTGCGGATTGTTAAGACTCGGCCAATTAAGATTAAGCGTCGAATATTTGCCGTTATGCACGACAGCCGCCCCCTGAAGCGTGGTCACGGGCAGTGCGTCAATATAGCTGTAGGTCGGCTGAACGAACCCGAATACACGAAACGCGGTGGCATCAGGCGCCTCGTTCCCCTGCAGCTGCAACCAGTTGGAAGCGTGGGCAGAACAGCAGGTCGCCAGCAAGACCGCGCCAAGTCCGATTTTCATATCGGCCCGCCGTTTTTTTCAAGCAGCTTGAGAAACTCGACTGCGGCAACCGGGCGACTGTAGTAATACCCTTGAGCTTCATCGCAGCCATTGTTTCGCAAAAACTCAAGCTGGGCTGCATCTTCCACGCCCTCGGCGATGACCGTTAATTGCAGGGTATGGCCCAACTGAATGATCGCCCTGACAATAGCGGCGGAATCAGGGTCTTCTGCCAGATCGCGCACGAATGACTGATCTATCTTGAGTTTGTTCACCGCCAGTCGTTTCAGGTATGACAGGCTGGAGTAACCCGTTCCGAAGTCATCGATGGAAAGCTTGACGCCCCGTTCTTTCAGGCTGCGCAAGGTTTTGATCGCGACATCGATATCCTGCAACAGGATAGATTCGGTCAGTTCCAGCTCCAGCGAATCTGCACTCAGCCCGGATTGTTTGAGTGCATTATCTACCGTATCCAGCAGGTTGCCGCGCTTGAATTGCAGCGCGGAGAGATTGACTGCCATGACCAGCGACTGACCGTTGTCGCGCCAGAGACAGGCTTGCCGGCAAGCCTCATTAAGCACCCATGCACCGATCTGAATAATGAGACCGCTGCGTTCTGCCAGCGGGATGAATTTACCCGGCGGGATCAACCCCAGCTCTGGATGTTGCCAGCGCACCAGCGCTTCTGCACCGACGATGCGTCCGCTCACAATGTCGATCTGAGGCTGATAATGCAGCAGGAATTCCTGATTCTTGACGGCTTTACGCAATTGCCCCTGCAAATGCAGCTGCTCCTGCGCATCGATGTTCATCTTTTCTGAAAAGAAACGATAGGTATCGCGGCCGCTGTCCTTGGCCTGATAAAGGGCGGTATCTGCATTTTTGAGCAGCGCATCAAACTCCCTGCCATCGTCGGGATACAGGCTGATGCCGATGCTGAATGTGGTGTTGATGACATAGCTGTCGATCTCGAAGGGCTCTGCAAACACATCGATGATGTGCTGGGCAATGCCGCCGATGACAGCCAGATCTTCCACATGGGGCAGCAGTACGACGAACTCGTCCCCTCCCTGACGACTGATCGTATCGGTATCGCGCAAACAGGCTCGCAAGCGTTTAACCACACTGACCAGCAACTGGTCGCCGTAGTTGTGTCCCAGAGTATCGTTGACCTGCTTGAAGTTATCAAGATCAAGGAACAGCACGGGCAGCCGTGACTGCTCTCGATCGGCCAGTGCGGCTTCCTGTTTGAACCGGTCGCGCAACAACACCCGGTTGGGCAAACTGGTCAGCACATCGTGGTGAGCCAGAAATGCCAGTTGTTTTTCTGCAGCTTCATGTTCTACGCGGGTACGCAGCGTTTCGATACCGAAAGCCAGATCGGTGGCGAGCTCTTCAAGCAACGTTACTTCTTCCTGACTGAAGGCCTCCGAATCGGACGAATAAATGGTCAGTGCACCCAGCACATGTTTTTTGCTGAATAGCGGCAGTGCAATGCTTGAACGATACCCGCAGACAAGAGCGGCTTCGCGCCACGGGGCCATGCGCGAATTGTTCAGGTAATCCTGATTAACGTCTGCCACACAGGTTCTGATTGCTGTACCCGTCGGCCCCTGTCCATATTCATTATCCTCCCACGTTATCTTCAGATTACCCAGATAATCCTTTGCATCGCCGTGCTGCGCGACGACACGAACGGTTTTTTCCGCATCGTGTTCAGCAAACCCTACCCATGCCATGCGATACCCGCCTTGCTCAACCACCAGCCGGCAAATTTCAGCCAGCAACACAGGTTCTTCCAGTGCATGCACCAGAGCCATGTTGCAATCGCTCAACATCCTGAGCGCACGGTTCAGTCGCTTCTGGGTCTGCTCTGCATTTTTGCGTTCGGTGATGTCCTGATTGGCACCGATCAGGCGGGTCGTGACACCCTGCTCATTCTTTTCGATTTTGAAACGCACCAGCACCCAGCGGACTTGACCGTCCGCACACAATATCCGCGCTTCGGTTTGAACCAAAAAGTCCGGAGTGATGGCGTTCATCGCTTGTCCGATGTGTTCGCCTACCAGTTGCGCATCTTCCGGGTGAATCAAACGCCGGGCAAAATCATCCGGGTGCATGCGGTAACCGCCCATTTGTTCGGCAGTGGTATGGTGCAGCGAATAGTATTGATCGTTGAAGATGAACTCATCGCAGGCAACCTCATACTCCCAGTGCCCCAGCCGTGCTATCTTCATCGCCTCAGAAAGATTGGCTTCGCTCTCGCGCAATGCAGCTTCTGCACGCAGGCGGACGTCGAGCATTTCATTGAACTCTTGCGCGACTTCCCTGATTTCGGGCGGACCGGTCAGCTCTGCCCGTATTTCCTGACTGCCTTTTCTGATCGAGCGTGAGGCCGATGCAAGCGCCCTGACCGGAAGGGATATCCGGCGCGCAATCAACCACGCAACACCCAGAATCACAAGCATACTGATCAGACCCAGCATCACATTTCTGAACAGTGTGGCACGCAACTGTGAATAGACGATGCCGGTCGGGATACCCACATACACAGACCAGTTCGCACCCTTCATCTGAGTGACTGCGAAGAATCTGGGGACTAAATCCATGCCAACCCCTTCTAGTTCACCCTCTTTGAGCGCCAGCAGTTTTTTAATATGCTGGTCCGCGCCAAGGTTTTTACCCACCCATTTTTCAGTATCGATATTGCGCCATACGAATGTTCCATCCGCCGTTACCACGCCGACTGTCGTAGCCGGGACAAGCGGCGCATTGGACAGGTTGGGTTCGTACAACGCCAGATCCAGCGGCAGGCCGAGAAAGCCGATCTTATTCCCCAGGTCATCGTGTATCGGATAGGTCAGCACAGTCACCCATCTGCCGGTGATGGGGCCGAAAAACGGTTCGCTCACCACAAAACCATCTTCGACCAGCGATTTCTTGAACCAGGCTGCACGGGCAACCGATACCGGCTTGCCGCCGGGTTGCGGAACGGCGGAACAAATTGCGGTGCCGCTCAGATCGATCACGGTCATGTTTGCCGATTTCGGAAATAACTCGCGAAAATCCCACAGCACCTGATCGCAGTGTTGACGATCCATCTTGCGAATGACTGGCCGTTTTGACATCTGCACTAAAAAATCGCGGTTGGATTTCAGTACCCGGTCGACATCGGAAGACGCAACCATCGCAAGGGTGCGCGCAGTCGATTTTGCCTGCGCAATATTGTGTTGCGCATCTTCATAAATGGTATAGACAAAAATCGCGATCATCGGCAATGCGATGGCCATCACCAGTAAAAACAGCTGCGCCCGAATTGTGAAGTGCAATTTCATTTCAGATTCACTTCAAAAAATGAGTAACGGGTTGACTAGCCGCTGAGCCGTATTCAACCCAACACAAGGGTAAGGTCAGAGGCACGGCGCAACAGATAGTGACGAGGAGGTTCGTCGCAAGCCCAATCTGCCGGAGCACCGGGTTCGATCATAGCCCACATTATGCTTAAAAAAGCAGGTCTCTGAGAAAAACACTAAGCGATCTCAGGATTATCCTGCCCGGCGATTAATAGGGGGGTGCCACCTGGTGCGATTTACATGATCGTGCGCATTTAATCAATACTTCAGGTATGCAATATCGGTATTGGCCGCCTGAAGTTTTTTGGTTAATCGAAAATACAGAGGAACACTACCGCAGGGCATTGACTCTCGTCCACATCTGGAAATTCAAGATATGGTAAATCGGGCGCGCTGAGTGTAATCTACTGACCTGATATTTTGCCGTACCCTTCTGCCGTTCAGCCATCAAGGTCAGGGAGCACCATGGTCGATAAGCCAAGTAAACCAGAATCCTTACGCGCCGAAGCCGAGGCAAGACTCACTGGCGCGCCGTTGCTGCAGACGCAGCTTCGCTCTGCCGAGGATCTGCTGCACGAACTCCAGGTATCTCAGATCGAACTGGAGATGCAGAACGAGGAATTGCGCCGCGCACATCTCGCGTTGGAGAAGTCGCGCGACCGATATGCGGGTCTCTACGAATTTGCCCCGGCAGGCTACCTCACGCTCACGCGCGCAGGTCAAATATCCGAAATAAACCTTACCGGCACGACGCTGCTGGGACTTGAGCGCAACAAATTACTGCAACGACGCTTCGACCATTTCATCGTCCCGGAAGACCGTGACCGCTGGCACCTTGCATTTGTCCGTGCCATCGAACATACAGGAAAAACGGGCATTGAACTGAAGCTGTTGCGCGGCGACGGTTCCACGTTCCACGCCCATCTCGACTGCATGCACACGGAAGACACCGGGCCGACTGCTGAGGTGCGCATGGCAGTGACCGACATCAGCGCCATGGAACTGAACAAACAGCTGCTCGCGGCGCAGAACGATCTGCGCGAGCAACTGGCGTTACTCAAGCGTAAGGACGCTGCACTCATGGCGAGCGAAGAACGCCTGCGCATGGCAACGCAGACTGCGCGCGACGCCATCGTGGTGATTGAAGCTAAGAGCGGCACCATTACAGAGTGGAATTCCGCTGCCGAGGCGATATTCGGTTACACGCAGGCGGAGGCGCTGGGCCAGGTGCTGCATGATTTACTGACGCCGCCCCGCCTTCGCGAGGCGGCGCAACATGGCCTGGCGCATTTTGCGCTCAGCGGAGAAGGTGCGGCAGTAGGCAAGACGCTGGAACTGTTAGCCTTGCACAAGGACGGGACGGAATTTCCCATTGAACTTTCTCTGTCCGCCATGCAGCTGCACGAGAAATGGTATGCCACCGGCATCGCGCGCGACATTTCCGCGCGCAAACAATCGGAAATTGCGCTCGAACATGCCAACCGCGCCCTTGCCACGCTGGGCGTGGTGAACCGTCAACTGGTCTATGCCAGCAGCGAAGATGAGTTGTTGCACGCGATCTGTCAGGCCATCGTGGAACAACGAGGTTACCGGATGGCCTCGGTAGGCTATGCACAACAGGACGCGGACAAGACGGTTAAAATAATGGCGTATTCCGGACAGAACGGTGATTATCTGGATACCATGCAGCTCACCTGGGCGGAGACCGAACGCGGTATGGAACCTACCGGGCGCGCTATCCGCAGCGGCGCGACGAAAGTGTGCCAGGACATCGCCAGCGATCCGTATTATTTACCCTGGCGCGATGCGGCGCTGCAACGCAGTTTTGCCTCCAGCATTACGCTTCCGCTGCTGGACGCGGATAAAATTGTGTTCGGTGCATTGACCGTATATTCCGATGAAGTGAATACCTTCATCCCCGGCGAAATCGCCCTGCTGGAAGAAATGGCGGGGGATTTGGCATTCGGCGTGCGCACACTGCACATGCGGCAGGAACGTGACCGTGCTTTGAAACAAAACCAGCAGTATCTTGTGCAGCTGCAACACAGCCTGGAAAACACCGTGCAGGCGATAGGCACCATCGTCGAAATGCGTGATCCGTACACCGCAGGGCATCAGAGAAGAGTGGCCGATCTGGCTATGGCGATCGCCAAACAAATGGCCCTGCCCGATGAACATGTACATGCCATTCACCTCGCCGGCATCGTGCACGATCTGGGGAAAATCCAGATTCCGTCGGAAATACTCAGCAAGCCGGGCAAACTGTCCGCGATCGAATACGAACTGATCAAAATTCATCCCCAGGCGGGTTACGAGATTCTAAAGGGCATCGATTTTCCGTGGCCGATCGCGCAGATGGTGTTGCAGCATCATGAGCGCATCGACGGCTCTGGTTATCCGCAAGGACTTAAGGGGGATGCCATCATGCTGGAAGCGCTCATTCTGGGCGTGGCGGATGTGGTAGAGGCGATCGCTTCGCATCGTCCCTACCGTGCGGCTATGGGAATGGCTGCAGCCCTTAGCGAAATAGAGCAAAGCAGCGGATTACACTATGATCCGGCAGTAGTCGCAGCCTGCATCAAGGTTGTGCGCGACAACGACATGAGGCTGCCGGAGTGAAGCGGGTATCTGCCTGACAGGCATATTGAGATGCGGATGAAAACAGGTGAAGCTGGCCGATAAGCCGGGTTCTGTCGTGGACAGTCATTCCTCTAGGCGTTTCGTTACCTTACGCTCAAGCAATCTACCCGCTGACGACGCGAGCCACGCCAAAGTCAGCCTATTTGATCTTGCTCCGAATGGAGTTTACCGTGCCGTCCGTGTTACCACGTCCGCGGTGGGCTCTTACCCCGCCGTTTCACCCTCACCGTTACCTTGCGGTACTTAGGCAGTTTATTTTCTGTGGCACTGTTCATCACCTCACGGTGTCCGGCCATTAACCGGCATTCTGCTCTGTGGAGCCCGGACTTTCCTCCCCGCTAAGGGCGAAATGCGAGTTTCCCCGCTCTTCGCCCACATGCGCGGCGACTGTCTAGCCAGCTTCGGTGCGGAGTTTAACACCGAAAAGAGGGCAGCTCGACTATTCCTGGTTGTAGCAACCAAAAAAAATCGCGCCGGGCTTAAACCCGGATGCTATCTCACCCGCACGGAATAACCGGTTCAAGGCCAACCCTGCATCAACGATAGCCGCGAATTTCCTCGAGTTCGGCCAGCGCATCATCGGTAATATCCGACAGGTCGTCGTCGCTTAAGCCCAGATAGTCCAGCGCGGCCTGGCCGCCAACCTGCCATTCCGCATCATCCGGCTTGTGCAAAAATGCCGCGACGATATGCTCCGACACCAGTTGAATCGCCACCAGAGCACAGACCAGAGGGGTATTTTTTTCGCTGCGTTGAGTAAAAATGGTATGGTCGTGGTGCACCAGAATAGACTGACTGATATAGTCCGGCAGACACCAGTTGCGAGCCAGCATGCTGCCGACGATCGCATGATTGGTTGCGTAATGCTGATCCTCGATGACGATGATCAGCTCCGCCGACTTGTTTGAAGCGGCCAGCGTGTCCTTGTAGTCCGGAAATTTCGACATCAGGATCGGAATGCCGCAATCGTGAAACAGACCGCAGGTATACGCTTCCTCGCGTGACACGCCGTCGACATGGTTGGACATATGCGAGGCCACCACCGCCGTGAAATTGGAACGATCCCAGAAGCGCTCCATGCTTACCTTATCGCCCCCCAATGCATTTTGCAGGGCCGAGCCCCTCACGATCTGAATCAGATTTTTGAGCCCCAGCACGGACACCGCCTGCTGCACTGACGTGACTTTGTTGCGCAAACCAAAGAACGGAGAATTCGCCGTCTTCAGCATCGATGCTGCCAGACTCACATCGCCGCTGATCAGTTTGACCAGCTTTGCAAAATCCACTTCCTCCTGGCGAGCCTCCTCCATCAGCGCCATCACCACCTCGGGGCAAGGCGGGATGCGAATGCTTTTAAGGATGGTTTCAGCCGTCTGGCTTTCAATTATCGTTTCACTCATTTTTACACCCTAACCCTGTATTGTAAAAACACATTAATATTTGATTTTAAAAGAAATTTAACAAAGCCTGCTGTTTCCAGGTATACTTCGCCGGTATTATTTTTTTATCAGCTGCAGGGTGACACCAAGCGCCTTCCACTGCTTCACTTCTTCACGCAAAGCGGCCTCGGTGAGCGGATTTTGCTTCAACCAGCCGGAATCCATGGTGAGACTGTATTTCACCTTACCGAAGCCCGCCTGCATATCAGGCAGCACGACATCGCTGCGATTGCGATAAAACAACGCCGCCAGACGCAGGCTCATCGCCAGCACGCAGTCTTCCGCATCTATCAACAAGCCTTGCAGCTTTTTCAGATTTCCGCGATGAGCCAGCGCCAGCAGACTGAGCCTTGCCTGCTCCTTCTTCGAAAAGCCCGGCATATCCGCGTTGGCGAGAATATAGGCGGTGTGTTTGTGATAGCCGTTGTGTGCAACCCGGATGCCCACGCCGTGCAACAGCGCAACCCAGCCTAAAATCTGCAAAGCGGATTCGTTCGCCTCACCACCAAAAAATTGCCGTGCCAGCACGCTGGCAAGTTTATTCACCCGCTCGGCCTGATTGACATCGACGTGATAGCGCCGCATGAAATGCTGCACGGTCACATCGCGCATATCGTTGTTATGAAAGCGTCCCAACAGGTCATACAAGACCCCTTCGCGCAAGGCGCTGAGTGCGGCCTGCATATGGGTGATGCCCAATTCCTCAAAAGCCGCATACATGATGGCAAAACCACCGGCCAGGGCAGGAACCCGCTCCGGACGCAAGCCCTGCAGGGTTAACTTTTGCACATCTCCCACCTTGAGCAGATGTGCGCGCAACGCATCGAGCCCGTCGCGAGTGATGCCGCTCTTGCTGTAACCGTTCAATTCCAGTATTTCTGCGATCGCCTTGGCCGTACCCGATGAGCCGAGCGCCCTCTGCCACTGCCCTTTATAGTCTGCAACGATAAGTTGCAGTTCACTTCGGGCGGCAAGCTCAGCCTGAGCCAGATTGTGTTTGGTGATTTTCCCGTCCGGAAAATAACGGGAACTGAAGCTCACGCAGCCCATGCTCAGGCTTTCCAGCTTGAGAGGGGTGAGGCCGTGACCGATAATGAATTCGGTTGAACCGCCGCCGATATCCATCACCAGCAGATGATCGTCCGATTGCGGCAGGCCGTGAGCTACGCCGAGATAAATCAGGCGGGCTTCCTCACGTCCGTAAATGACTTCAATCGGAAAGCCCAGTACCTGTTCAGCCTGCACGATGAATTGAGCGGCATTTTCGGCCACGCGCAACGAGTTGGTACCCACCACGCGCACAGCCTCGGGAGGCAAGTCGCGCAGGCGTTCGGCAAATCTCGCCAGCGCGGCCAGTGCGCGTTGCTGTGCTGCCGCATCCAGGTAATTATCCTGGGTCAGGCCTGCCGCCAGGCGGACCGGCTCACGCAAGCCATCCAGCATGTACAGCTGCTCACCTTCGACTTTGGCAACCTGCAGCCTGAAGCTGTTCGACCCCAGATCTACTGCGGCCAGGACGGGCTGTTGTTCCATCAGTCTTCTTGCTGAACTTCGCGGTCGATTTCATCAGGAGTGACGTGACGCACGTCGCGTCCCTTGACCATATAGATGACATATTCCGAAATGTTTTTGGCGTGATCGCCGATACGCTCAATCGCCTTGGCGACGAACAGGATTTCCAGCGAGGTGGAAATGGTGCGGGGATCTTCCATCATGAAGGTGATGAGATAGCGCATGATGGCGCGAAACTCTTCGTCCACCTGATCATCCTGACGCACCACGCCTGCGGCCATATGAACATCCAGCCTTGCAAACGCATCCAGAGATTTGCGCAGCATATCCACGGCAAGTTCAGATGCATGCTTGACCTCGTGATAGCGGGGAATGGCCAGACCGTGCTTTTGCGACAACATCTTGGCCATACGGGCGATTTTCTCGGCTTCATCGCCGATGCGCTCCAAATCGGTAATCGTCTTGACAACCATCATCACCAGGCGCAAATCGCTTGCCGTCGGCTGGCGGCGCGCGATCACCTGACTACAGGCATCATCTATCTTGACTTCCATCGCGTTGACGCGATGATCATCTTCAATCACGCGGTTCATCAGCGCAACATCGCCTTCCACCAGAGAGATAACGGCGCTTTTGATCTGGCTTTCAACCAGACCGCCCATCTGCAGCACATAGGCGCGTATGGCTTCCAGTTCAACATCGAATTGCTTGGAGGTATGTTCACTGCTGCTCATGGAAGTCCCCTTGTGTAAACGGTATAGTCTAATAGACAAATATGTACAATTTGTGACAACCCTTTCTTAGGAAAGTTGGCAGAGGTATCAGCCCTCTCCTCAATCCTCTCCCGCAAGCGTGAGAGGAGGCAATCGTCCTTTCCCGCAGGGGGAATAGGAGGTGATAATTTACGCAGTCATCGTTTTCACGCCGTCGGGTGTCCCCAGCAGCAACACGTCTGCCGGACGACGAGCGAACAGACCGTTGGTCACCACTCCCGCGATATGATCAAGCGTTGATTCCAGCTCGACCGGGTTCATGATTTGCAGACCATGCACATCGAGAATGAGATTGCCGTTATCGGTAGTAAAGCCCTCGCGCAACATAGGGCGTCCGCCCAGTGCAACCAGCTGCCGCGCCACGGAACTGCGCGCCATCGGAATCACTTCGATCGGCAAAGGAAACTTACCCAACACATCCACCAGTTTGCTGGCATCGCACAGACAGATAAATTTACGGCTGGCACCTGCCACGATTTTCTCGCGTGTCAGCGCACCGCCACCGCCCTTGACCATATGCATATGACGAGTGATTTCATCCGCGCCGTCCACGTACACCTGCAGATCGCCTGCATCGTTCAAAGACAGCACCTCGATGCCGTGGTCTTGCAGGCGCCGGGCGGAAGCTTCCGAGCTTGCCACAGCACCGCGTATCTTGTGCTTGATTTTGGCTAATTCATCGATAAAAAAATTGGCGGTTGATCCCGTACCCACGCCCACGATGCAATCGAATGGCACATATTCAATCGCAGCCGCGGCTACCGCACGTTTCAAATCGTCCTGACTCATCATCATCCCTGCTCCGTTGTTATCGTTTTGTATGCGTAATTATTGCAGGAAATTCAGATTTTGGGGGAAGTCATCTGCGACATCGGGCCGCGCACAACAGACAAAACACTGCATATGCAAAAAGCATCGAAGTCGTCAGCACGTTTATTGACAGTATGTAACACCTGTTAAATAAGCCGGTGGTAAGATTGCAAACACCATCAACCGCCAGGAAAAATGAAAATGACAATTCACGCAACCAGCCCCTTCGACGACCAGAAGCCGGGAACCTCGGGCTTGAGAAAGCGCGTTCCCGTATTCCGGCAGCCTCATTATCTGGAAAATTTCGTGCAGGCCATTTTCGACAGCATCTCCCCGCCACGGGGAGCCACCCTGGTATTGGGCGGCGACGGACGTTACTTCAACCTTGAGGCGATCCAGATCATTCTCAAGATGGCGGCGGCCAACGGCTTTGGTCGCGTACTGGTGGGGCAGGGCGGCATCCTTTCCACCCCGGCCGCCTCCTGCGTGATACGCAAATATGCGACTTTCGGCGGTATCATCCTCTCCGCCAGCCACAATCCTGGCGGCCCTGACGGCGATTTCGGCATCAAATACAACACCGCCAACGGCGGCCCCGCCCCTGAAAAAATCACCGAAGCCATCTTTGAGATCAGTCGCAAGATCACGCAATATCGCATGTTCGATGCGCCCGATGTCGCGCTGGACACACAGGGCGAATACACAATCGGCGACATGACTGTGTCGGTAATCGATCCGGTGGCCGACTACGCCGAACTGATGGAGTCCCTGTTTGATTTTTCTGCGATTAAAAAATTGCTCTCAAGTGGATTTCGCATCAAGTT
>JBAZCE010000044.1:0-14369 GCA_041671105.1 Gallionella sp. | reverse complement strand
ACTTCGCTGAAACAATCAACTCGCGCTCAATACTTTCATTCCGCCCATGTAAGGTTGCAATACCTCAGGAATATTGATACTCCCATCCGCGAGTTGATTGTTTTCCAATATAGCCACCAGGGTGCGGCCGACCGCCAGGCCTGAGCCGTTGAGGGTATGCAACAATTCCGGTTTGCCTGCGCTGTTTCTGAAACGTGCCTGCAGGCGTCGCGCCTGGAATGCCTCGAAGTTGCTGCAAGAGGAAATCTCGCGATAGGTATTCTGTGCAGGCAGCCACACCTCGATGTCATATGTGGTGGCGGCAGAAAAGCCGATGTCGCCGCTGCACAGTTTTACGACGCGGTAGTGCAAGCCCAATTTTTGCAAGATCGTCTCGGCGTGTCCCAGCAGTTGTTCCAGGGCATTATATGACTCGTCAGGATGCACCATTTGCACCAGCTCCACCTTGTCGAACTGATGCTGGCGTATCAAACCGCGCGTATCGCGCCCGGCCGAACCGGCTTCTGAACGGAAACACGGCGTATGCGCGACATATTTCATCGGCAACTGCTCCAGAGGCACAATTTCGTCGCGCACCATGTTGGTTACCGGCACTTCGGCGGTCGGGATCAGATAAAAGTTCTGTTCGCCCGATTCACCCATCTGACGCGGCACACGGAACAAGTCTTCCTCGAATTTCGGCAATTGTCCGGTGCCGCGCATCGAATCGGCATTCACCAGATACGGCACATACACCTCGATATAGCCGTGATGATCGGTATGCGTATCGAGCATGAACTGGGCCAGAGCACGGTGCAGACGCGCCAGTGGGCCCTTAAGCACCGAGAAGCGCGCACCTGAAATCTTGGCAGCCGTCTCGAAATCGAGGCCTTTCAGATTTTCGCCCAGCTCGACGTGATCTTTCACCGCAAAATCGAATATTGGAACGGTGCCTGCGCGGCGCACTTCGATATTGTCCGCCTCAGAAGCACCTATTGGCACGCTTTCATGCGGCGTATTCGGCAAGCCTTCGAGCATCTGCTGCAACTGGGCCTGCAGCTCTGCCAGTTGCACTTCGATCTGCTTGAGTTCTTCACCGACCAGCGCGACTTCCGCCATGATCGCCGTCGTATCCTCGCCCTTCGCCTTGGCCTGACCGATCAGCTTCGAAGCGCTGTTGCGCCTGGATTGCAGCTCCTGGGTGCGCACCTGTATCGCCTTGCGGGAAGCTTCTAGCTCCCCGAAGCGCACTGTATCCAGCACAAAACCGCGTGTCGCCAGACGCGCCGCAACACCTGCCAAATCACTGCGCAATAATTGAATATCCAACATAACACTTATCCTTTTCTATTTGCTTGCCGCCGCCTCGGGCTTTTGCAATACGTAAATGATGACTTCGCCATAAAAGGGAATCGGGCCACTCAACTCGGCAGGCAGTTTTCGCGTATAGAGCGGGCGGAGCAGCTCACTCAACAACCACTTCCCGCTCATCCTGTTCACCGCGACTTCCCGTATTTCCAGCCCCGCCTTGCGAACTGCGCCGCGCACAAAGGTCATGTCGATCATATGCAGATGCCAGGCCATCTTGTGTTCGCCGCTGACCGGCTTGAAATATTTGTGAAAACCGTGCACATAGGCAGAGCGGCGCGAGCGGCAACTGTCGACATTCGGCGTGGACAGAATCACCAGGCCGCCCGGTTTTACCACGCGTGCGCACTCTCGCACGAAGAACGACGGATTCTCCAGATGCTCAATGCCTTCGATGGAAACCAGCGCGTCGAATTCGCCGTCAGAAAACGGCAAAGCCAGATTGGCATCCGCCAGTACACGACGCGACGCGTCGAAATAAAAAGGCGCTACAGCTTCAAGATCAACCGCAGTCACCTCCGCGCCCAGCTGCGCCAACCGCGCCGAGAACATCCCGGCACCGCACGGCAGATCGCACACTTTCATGCCATGCGCCTGCGGCAAATATTGCCGTACCAGTTCGAGCACGCGATTGTGGGTATTGGGGGCTGCCGCGTGTTCGGGCCACTGATCTGAATTTGTCGGATATTCGCTCAACGTCTGTCCTTAGTTGTTTCGTTTGCTCGCCGCGTCCAGCTCATGCAGGCGCGCCAGTTTTTCTGAAATTTTGGCTTCCAGGCCGCGATCTGTGGGCTGGTAAAAATTAACCGGGGCCATGCCATCCGGAAAATAATTCTCACCGGCAGCATAGCCGCCCGCCTCGTCGTGTGCATAACGGTAGTCGCGCCCGTAATCGAGCTGCTTCATCAATTTGGTCGGCGCGTTGCGCAGATGCAGCGGCACCTCGCGCGAACCGTCCTTCGCGATATACGCGCGGGCGGCATTATACGCGACATATCCCGCGTTCGACTTGGCCGCTACGGCAAGATAAAGCACTGCCTGCGCCAGCGCCAACTCGCCCTCGGGAGAGCCCAGCCGCTCATAGGTTTGCGCCGCATCATTGGCCAGCTGAATCGCACGCGGGTCGGCCAGACCGATGTCCTCCCAGGCCATGCGCACGATGCGCCTTGCCAGATAGCGCGCATCCGCACCGCCGTCGAGCATCCGCACCAGCCAGTACAACGCCGCATCCGGGTTGGAGCCGCGCACCGATTTGTGCAACGCGGAAATCTGGTCGTAGAACGCCTCTCCCCCCTTGTCGAAACGGCGCAGGTTTTGCGCCAGCGTGTTGTCCAGAAAGGTGCTGTCGATTTGGCTGACGCCGGCGGTTTCGGCTGCGGTTTGCAACTGCTCCAGCACGTTCAGCAGGCGTCTTGCATCGCCGTCCGCGTATCCGATGATGCGCTCACGTGCATCGCTGGTAAATTCCAAAAAATCCACTTGCAGGTCGGGTTTTAACCCGACACCCAAAGTTTTTCTCGCACGTTCAAACAAGTCGCCCAGTTCATCCCCGGACAAGGCGTGCAGCACATAAACCTGCGCGCGAGACAGCAACGCGTTGTTCACCTCGAAGGAGGGGTTTTCCGTCGTCGCCCCGATAAAGGTGACCAGCCCCTGTTCGACGAAAGGCAGAAACGCATCCTGCTGCGACTTGTTGAAGCGATGCACCTCATCGACGAACAATATCGTGTGGCGACCGCGCGACTCAAGCACCTGCTGCGCCTGCGCAATCGCTTCGCGTATGTCTTTCACACCGGACAACACGGCGGACAGCGGCATGAATTCGGCGTCGAAGGCGGATGCCATCAGTCTTGCCAGCGTAGTCTTGCCCACACCCGGCGGCCCCCACAGAATCATCGAATGCAGTTTTTTGGACTGAAACGCCAGACGCAGCGGACGCCCTTCGCCCAACAGATGTGACTGACCGATGACCTCGGCTATGGTTTTCGGGCGCAGCCGTTCCGCCAAGGGCGCGGCAGCTGAGGGGCTGTCGAACAATGAGTCGCTAAACATGAATCAATCGCTTACAACGTCGGCACCGGCTGGCGGCGTAAACTGAAACTGCCCTGCGGCCAGCTTCGGATTGCGCTGCATCGCGGAGAAGCGCAACACCGTCTTATGGCCGAAGGTATCGTTCAATTCCATCACGACCAGTCCATCCTGCGCATCAAACCCCATCAACACCGCGGAAAAGCTGCTGTCCTGCGCTTTTGGGGTGGCCTGCAACCACGCCAGATTGTCGCGACTGCCGGCTTCTTTAAGCACAAAGCCGCGCTCGATCTCGTTGCTGCCCGCCAGCAATGCGGCGGGACTGCTGCCCAGCGCTGCATCGAGCTTCTTGACCGTCACCTGATTTAAATCCTTGTCGTACAGCCAGAATTTCGCGCCGTCGCCGACGATGATCTGCTCATACGGCTTCTGGTAAGTCCAGCGAAAACGACCGGGACGCTGGAACTGCATCACGCCCGACGCACTCTGCATCCGCTTGCCGTCCTGATCCAGTACGACCTGGCTGAAATTCGCCTGCGCCGAATGCGTCGCCGCGATAAAGGCCTTGAGTTGCTCTATCGCGCCGGCCTGGGCAGTAAACGGCAAGAGGGACAGCATCAATATTGCAAATATATATTTCATTGTTTTTCTCTATAGGAGGAGCGCGGATTGAGGAGCGGGGATCGAGTTGAAGGCAGAACAGCCGGTATTACTCAATCCTCAATCCTCAATCCTCAGTCCTCGATCCTCATTCCTGTCTTTGCGGTGCAATCACTTCGCGATTGCCGTTGCTCTGCATCGCGGTCACGATACCGGCGGCTTCCATCTGCTCGACCAGACGCGCGGCGCGGTTATAACCGATGCGCAGGTTGCGCTGCACCAGCGATATCGAGGCGCGGCGCGATTTAACCACAATTTCCACCGCCTGATCGTACAAGGGATCCGCTTCCGCATCCAGAGTCGGCCCGCCATCCGCCCCGCCGTCACCCGAGTCTTCCAGCGAATTGAGCATGCCGTCGATATAATCCGGTGCGCCTTGCGCCTTCAGGTGCTCGGTGATGCGATGCACCTCCTGATCGGAGACGAATGCACCGTGTACGCGTTGCGGATAGCCTGTGCCCGGCGGCAGATACAGCATATCGCCCTGCCCCAGCAAGGCTTCGGCGCCCATCTGATCGAGAATGGTGCGCGAATCGATCTTGGAGGACACCTGAAACGCGACTCGCGTCGGCACGTTGGCCTTGATAAGACCCGTGATCACATCCACCGACGGACGCTGGGTTGCCAGCACCAGATGAATCCCCGACGCACGAGCCTTCTGTGCCAGACGCGCAATCAGCTCTTCAATTTTCTTGCCGACCACCATCATCAGATCGGCCAGCTCGTCGATGAACACCACGATCAGCGGCAGCTCTTCGAGCGCCTCCGGGTCATCCGGGGTCAGCGAGAACGGATTGGTCAAAGGCTGCTCGGCCTTGGCCGCCTCGCGCAGCTTCTGGTTGAAACCCGCGATATTGCGCACCCCGAAGTGAGACATCAACTTGTAACGTTTGTCCATCTCCTGCACGCACCAGTTAAGACCGGAGGCTGCCTGACGCATGTCCGTCACCACAGGGCAGAGCAGATGCGGAATGCCTTCATAGACCGACAATTCGAGCATTTTAGGGTCGATCAGCAACATGCGCACCTGTTGCGGCGTGGCCTTATACAAAATGCTCAGGATCATCGCGTTGATGCCCACCGACTTGCCCGAGCCTGTCGTACCCGCCACCAGCACGTGCGGCATCTTGGCAAGATCGGCCACTACCGGCTTGCCGGAAATATCCTTACCCATCGCCATGCTCAGCAGGGAGTGCATGTCGGCATACACCTGAGAGCTCAGAATTTCAGACAGCTGCACCATCTGCCGTTTCGGATTGGGCAACTCCAGCGCCATATAAGCCTTGCCGGGTATGGTCTCGACCAGACGGATGCTGACCACCGACAGCGCGCGCGCCAGATCCTTCACCAGATTGGTGATCTGACTGCCCTTCACGCCCACCGCAGGCTCGATTTCGTAGCGCGTAATCACGGGGCCCGGATAGGCTGCGACCACTTTGACTTCCACGCCGAAGTCCTTGAGTTTTCGTTCGATCAGGCGGGAAGTAAATTCCAGCGTATCGGCGGAAACGGTCTCGACCTGATGGGTCGCAGGATCAAGCAAGTGCAAGGGCGGCAACGGGGAATCGGGCATATCGGCAAACAGCGTGATCTGTTTTTCCTCACTTGCCCGCGCCGACTTGACCACCTCCACGACAGGCTGTTCGATGCGGATAGGCTGATGTTCCTCGACGCGCTTCTTCTCGACCTCGACCACCGCGCTGCGCTGCGTGGTTGCCTGCACGCCGATGCGTCTGTCCTGACGGGTCTGCACGAACTGGCGTATCCGACAAAAGCCCGCTTCCAGCCGAGCCCCCAGCCAGTCCATGAAACGCAGCCACGACAAACCACTGAAAATACTGAAGCTGGACGCCATCAGCGCGAGCAACAGCAAAGTTGCCCCGGTAAAACCCAGCCAGCGCGTCAATGCGTCACCGATCAGCATGCCGAACATCCCGCCGGGCGCCAGCGGCAACGCAACCTTCAGGGTGTATAAACGGATCGCCTCGAGCGCACTGCTCGATAGCAACAGCAGACAGAAGCCGATGACGGAAACGACGAGCGTGCGTTTACAGAAGATGCTGTCGGCGCGCAACCTGCGATAACCTGCCCATACCTGTTGCAGCATAAACAAAACCAGCCACCAGGCCGAAACACCGAACAGATAAAACAGCAGATCGGACAAATAGGCACCCAACACACCCGTAGGGTTATTAACGCTCGCACTGGCGGCACTGTGAGACCAGGCCGAATCAGCCGGATTATAGCCATACAGCGCAACCATGAAATACAGCCCGCCCGCTGCCAGAAGCAGCCAGCGCGATTCACGCAGCAGGCCGAACAGTTTATTTCCCGGCAGCGCGGCTTCAGCCATGCGTCACCCCGATCAGCCCCAGATGCTCAGCAGCGCGCACCGCCTCCAGCCGACTGTTTACGTTCAGCGCCTGATACACTGCAGCCACATGGATCTTGACGGTTCCTTCGGCAAGCCGAATCCTTGCCGCAATTTCCTTGTTGCTCAGCCCCGCGCAAATATACTGCAAAACCTCCGTCTGACGCGGCGTCAGGCCATGCCGACGCGCAGCCGTTTCCAATTCAGGCAGGTGGCGACGCAATATTTCCGGCGGGACATACACGCCACCTGAGAGCACCAACTTCAACGCGCCCAGCATCACCTGAGCGCTTGAACTCTTGCTGACAAACCCCACCGCTCCGTAATTCATTGCTTTTTCCATGTTTGCCGATACTTCCTCCCCGGATACCACGACCACGGGAATATGCGGGTAATGCTGATGAAAGTCGCCCACCGACCTTGGGCCAGCGCTGCCAGGCATATGCAAATCAAGCAATGCCAGATCCAGTTCCGGATGTTGCCCTGCCAGATTTAAAGCCTCCTGAAAAGTACCCGCCTCCAATATTTCAGTCCCATCCGCCAATTGCTGCAATACGTAGCGTATCCCATCGCGAAACAGCGCGTGGTCATCTGCCAGTAAAATTTTCATATGTCCCCCCCGGACAAGTTGCGTGGCGAATCATAACATCGAGAAGCGCCGGGAACCGCCGATTAAACCTTGTCAGAAGTGAGGAGCAGCCGGATTTCAAAATTCAAGAACAGACATATCCAGAAGTTCTGCAACCTTTGCCGCATCAGGCGGCGTTACGTAATGAGGCACCACCCCCAATAAAGGCGTGTCCAGGCGCAGTTGCAAAGCGTCGATGTTCTCACTGAGCATAGGCATCCGTTCATCCAAACAGTTCGCAACCCAGCCTGCCAGTTTCAGCCCGCAGCGAGCAATGGCGTCGCTCGTCAGCAGCGCGTGATTCAGGCATCCCAGACGCATCCCGACCACCAGGATGACAGGCAGATTCAACTGCATCGCCAGATCAGCCCCGTCCTCAATCTCGTTCAACGGTACGCGAAATCCGCCCGCGCCTTCGACGATGACCACATCCGCCTGAGCTGCCAATTCAGAACAAGACTGAACGATACGGTCAAGATTGATCCTGACGCCGACAAAGTGCGCAGCCAGATGCGGCGCGACAGCCGGCGCAAAACAATAGGGATTGACCTGACCGCGAGTAGCCACCACGTTGCTAGCGGTCAGCAAGGATCTGACATCCTCGTTCATGTCGTGATCATCACACCCTGCCGCCACCGGCTTCATGCCGACCACCCGCAGACCCTGCCCGGCAAAGCCGTGCAACAGCGCACAACTGATCAGCGTCTTGCCGACATTGGTGTCCGTACCGGTCACAAAATAACTCATAAGTTCAGGATTCAGGATTCAAGTTCGAGCATGAGTCTGCGATTATAGTTTAAACGATGTCTTGATGATCGCAGCGCCGTCGCGCGTTACACGGGGGGCCGCACGCCACGCGTGGCCGTAAACCACCTCATAGGTGGCGGGCAATTTGCCGTCCCGGCGCAGCTTTTCATAATTTTCCAGCAAACGAGCCCAGGCATTTTTTCCCGTCAGCCCCTGATTGCGACCCGCGGTAGCGTTGCTCGCACCGATGGTTTTAAGATCCTGAAGCACGCCGCGCACATCGTCATAAGTGAGCGTCAGATATTCCATATCCATCACCGGCTCCGAAAATCCCGCCTGTACCAGCATATCACCGATGTCGTGCATATCGGCGAAACGGCTCAGATGACTGTGTTCATCCACGCCGCTGAAGGCCTGCCGCAATTCCTGCAAGGTATCCGGGCCGAAGGTGCTGAACATCAACAAACCATCCACCTTCATCACACGGTTTATCCCGGCGAAGGTCGCAGGCAAATCGTTGCACCACTGCAAGGCCAGATTCGACCAGACCATATCGATGCTGCCGGACGCCAAAGGCAAGGCTTCCACATCGGCACACACCGCCATTTGCGCGCGCCCGCCGAACAACTTCTGCCACCAGCCGGCGCGGCTCTGTGCATTTTGCAACATACCGATCGCGATATCCAGCGAGATCAGCTGAGCTTTCGGGTATTTTTCCGCCAGTTGACGTCCGCCCCAGCCGGTACCGCTGCCGACATCGAGCAGGCGTGCAGGCTGCAACTTGATATATTCAAGCCTCTCCAGCATGCGCGTGCATACTTCGCGCTGCAAAACCGCCGTCGCATCATAGGCCGTTGCCGCACGGGAAAAGGCGCGGCGCATCATTTTTTTATCTATTTCGAATTCATTCATGCAAGAAGCCCGCTATGTGTTTTACAAATTCTTCCCGGTGCGACAGAAACGAAGCATGGGCCGCGCCCGCTATGCTTGCCAGCCGCGCGTCGGGCATCATAGCAGCGATATATTGCGAGGCCGCCTGGGGTGTGAGCGTATCACGCGCCCCGGCGATCACCAGTGTACGCTGACAAATTTGTGGCAAGGCTGTGCGCAAGTCGACATCGCGCAAAATTTCGAGTCCCGCTTGTAACGCCGCCAGATCAGGCGTTCCGCGACCGGCTAGTGAACTACGCAAGATCGCCAACTGTTCGCGCTCCTGCTCGGCGCCGCGCACCTGTAATGCAAGAAAGCGGCGCAGGGTCGTTGCGTAGTCCTGCTGCAGAGCAGCGGCAAAAGCTGCCAGCACATCGGGCGCCATCGCGCAGTCCCAACCGGTTTTTTGTACAAAACAGGGCGTGGAAGATACCAGCACCAGCCGCTTCACTTGCAAAGGTTTACGCATCGCCCAGCGCAATGCCACCTGTCCGCCCAGCGACCAGCCGCAAACGGTCAGCGGCCCGGTGAATTGTGCAGATAATTGATCGACAATGCTTTCCAGTGAGAAGGGGGAAGGGTTCGCACCATCGGTGCTTAAGGGAGAAGGGTTCGGAGAGACGGTTTTACCCTTCCCTCGTCCCTCTTCCCTCTTCCCTATCGTCTCTTCTCCCTGAATCCTGAATCCTTCACACAACAACTTGGGGCGTTGCCCCTTAGTTGTGCGGGGAAGACCCTTGCGGTCTGAATCCTGAATCCCGGTGCTATATCCATGTCCCGGCAAATCCACTGCCAGCACGCGATGCTGTTTAGCCAGTTCCTCCAGCACCCCGCCCCACATCCCGCCGTGCATACCCCAGCCGTGAATGAACAACAGCGGCTCGCCGTCACCGCCGTAGTCATCAACGTGCATCATGCAAGGCGCCCAGCAAAAGTTCGACATCATCGCTGCTGTGCGCAGCGGACAGGGTGATGCGCAGGCGCGCGGTACCTTCAGGAACCGTGGGCGGCCTTATCGCCGCGACCCAGATGCCGCGTTCGCGCAAACTGCCGCTCAAATCCAGCGCGGCCTGATTTTCACCGATGATTAACGGCTGAATGGCCGTATTCGATTCCATCAAGGCCCAGGGCAAGCCTTTAAGGCCTTTGCGCAACTGCGCAATCAGACTTAACAAATGAGCGCGCAACTCATCTCCTGCCGCTATCAGGCGCAGGCTCTCGATCAGCGCGACGGACAAGGCAGGCGGCGCGGCCGTGGTGTAAACATAACTACTCGATCGGTTAATAAGGGAATTTATTACAATATCTTCTGCCGCCACGAATGCACCCGAGACACCAGCCGCCTTACCCAGGGTTGCCATGTAGATGATGCGCGGTGAGGCTATACCGAAATGCGAGAGTGAGCCGCGCCCCGCCTCCCCTGAGACACCGAAGCCGTGCGCATCGTCCACCAGCAGCCACGCATCGTACTGTTCGCACAGAGCCAGCAACTGAGGCAAATGCGCCATGTCGCCATCCATGCTGAACACGGCATCGGTGCAGACGAGTTTGCGGCCGGCGCCGGCCTGAGACAACAGCGCCGCCAGCTGCGCAATGTCGTTATGACGATAGCGTTTAACCGTTGCGCGAGACAGCAGCATCGCATCGTTCAGCGAGGCGTGATTGAGCCTGTCGGCAAATACCGTATCGCCCCGCCCCACCAGGCCCTGTACCGCGCCCAGATTTGCCATGTAACCCGTTGAAAAAAGCAATGCGGCAGGCTTGCCGACAAAAGCGGCCAATTCGTTTTCAAGCTGTTCGTGGGCTGCACTGTGCCCGCTCACCAGATGCGCTGCACCTGCGCCCGCGCCGAACTGCTGCGCGCCCCGCTGCAAGGCCGCGATCAGCAGGGGATGGTTAGCCAGTCCCAGATAATCGTTGCTGCAAAAGGATAAATACTCACGTCCGTCTACTACCAGTCTGGGTGCCTGCGGGGTCGACACGGTGCGACGCTGCCGCTGCAAACCCGCTGCTGCACGCTCATTCAGTTCATTTTGTAATTCAGTGAAGGGCATTTTCGATTTACAGTTTTCAGTTCCCGGTTTCCAGTTTAAATGCATACAGAAAACCGTAAACCGAAAACAGCAAACTGTTATTTAATGTTTGTCGGCAAACGCATACATGCCGAGCTTGTCAAGCAAGGCGCGGTCGCGTTCGACATCAGGGTTGCCGGTGGTCAACAATTGTTCGCCGTAGAAGATCGAATTGGCACCCGCCAGAAAACACAGCGCCTGAATCGCATCGGACATCTGCTGGCGTCCGGCAGACAAGCGTACCCGTGCGGTCGGCATGGTGATGCGAGCCACCGCGATGGTGCGCACGAAGTCCAGCGGATCGAGCTCGGCCTGATTGGCTAGCGGCGTGCCCTCCACCCTGACCAGGTTGTTGATCGGCACGCTTTCAGGATAGGGATCCATGTTCGCAAGTTGGGCGATCAGGGCTGCGCGCTGAGTCAAGTCCTCCCCCATGCCGACGATGCCGCCGCTGCACACATGCATGCCGGCGCGGCGTACCCGGGCCAGCGTATCGAGCCTGTCCTGATAATCGCGGGTGCTGATGATATCGCCGTAAAACTCGGGTGAGGTATCCAGATTGTGGTTGTAGTAATCAAGCCCGGCCTCTCGCAGCTGCCCGGTCTGCTCATCGCTCAGCATCCCCAGGGTTGCACACGTCTCCATGCCGAGACCTTTCACCGCCCGGACCATATCGATCACACTCGCCATGTCTTCCTCGCTCGGCTCGCGCCAGGCGGCGCCCATGCAGAAACGATCGGCTCCCGCCTGCTGTGCGGCAAGAGCGGCTTCCACCACCCGATCCAGCTCCAGCATTTTCCGATTTTCAACGCCCGTCGAATGAAATGCCGACTGAGGGCAATAACCGCAGTCTTCCGAACAACCGCCGGTCTTGATGGACAACAGCGTAGAGAGCTGCACCTGATTCGGATCGAAATGTTCGCGGTGAACTTGCAGCGCCTGGTTCATCAAATCGGCAAACGGCAGTCGGAATAAGGCTTCCACCTCAGCCACGCTCAGGCGTTGCGGTGTATCGTTTTTTTTGACGGGAGAATGAAATGTGATCGTCTGAGTGTTCATAGGCGCTTTTGTCGGTGGTTGGGCGGATTGTTCAAACCCGGAGAATCTGCGTAATATAGGCATAACGGTTTTTTTCAGCCCCGCATGATCCCGGAAAGGCCTATGCCTTGTCAATTTTCAATACCCACAAGCTGAACATCGGCACAATAATTAAGCAGCTCCTGCCGGCCCAGCCCTGCGTGTTGTGCGGCAGCATGAGTCGCAACGGCCTGTGGTGCGATGCCTGCGATGCGGCGCTGCCCTATCACAACGCCCCGCATTGTCCGGTCTGCGCACTACCGACGGCACAAGGCGAAGTCTGCGGACGCTGCCAGAAAAAACCGCCCGCCTTCACCGGCACCATAACCGTTTACAGTTATCAGTTCCCGGTTGACAAGCTGATACAGGCAATGAAATACCGGGAGCAACTCGCCCTGTCGCGGATCTTTGCAGAAAAACTTGCGCAAAGAACAGACCCGGGCCGCCTGCCCGATTACCTCATCCCGATGCCGCTGCACCCGGCCAAACTGCAAAGCCGCGGCTACAACCAGGCACAGCTGATTGCAGCGCCGCTAGCCAAATTGCTGAACATCCCGCTTCTTGCACACGCATGCCGAAGACTGCGCGACACCCCGTCGCAAACCAGCCTGCCCTGGCAGGCGCGCGGCAGGAATGTGCGCGGGGCATTTGCTTGCGACATGAATTTATCGGGCAAACACATCGCACTGGTTGATGACGTGATGACCACCGGCGCCAGCATGAATGAACTGGCGAGTGCAGTTAAAAAATGCGGTGCCGGCGAAATCAGCGCCTGGGTCGTAGCCAGGACGGTAAGAGACTAAGAGCAAGGAAGGGAGAAGGGAGAACGCTCACACTTTAAGCCAGTGTTTGTCAGGACTCAGGGTATAAACGGTCAGCGTCATCACGGCGTCGGGATATTTGGCGGCTGACACACTCACCTCGCCCCAGAACAAGGGCATTTTTTCCAGTGCAACCAGGTAATTTAATAAATCCTGATAACTGCCTCGCACGGTGACCTGTACGCCGTGCTTATAGATTTTCGGCATGGATTTCTCATCGATAACCGCGCGCCCCCCCGCAACGGGTTCGATCAGCAAACTGACAGGCAGCGTTTTAAGCTCGACCAACTGCCAGTTGCCGCGCAGCATCTGCTCCAGCAACTGCCCGATCTTGCGCGAATCAACCAGATGATCGCTGCGGGTTTGCAGGAAACGATTGCTCTCATTCAACTGCGCCTTAAGCTGAGCGATGCGGGCGCGCTCCGGCGAGTGCGCATCGTCGCGCTTGAATTGCTGCACGGCCTCCAGGGTGACCTGCAATTCCCTCATCTGCATATGCTGCTGCGCCAGTTGCGCTGACATGGTTTTTTGCCGGGTTAATAGCGGATTGATCAGAATTAGATTGACCAGAAAAAGCAGCAACACGACTGCCGCCGCCAGAACCATCACACGCTCGCGCACCGCAAGCGCCTCGACTCTGATGCGAGTCAGCTCCCAATAATGCTTGAGGCTCCCGGCCCCCGGCATCCCGGCTGCTTTTAAACAGGCCAACTGCCAATAGTTACTCACGGTTGCACCTCGACATCTCGCAAGGCATACACGGTGAAATCAAACGATTTTGAATCTTTGTCCGGCTGAATTTGCAAGATGGAGAAGCTATTGCCTTGCATGACGTCCTCCCTCCCCAGCTTGCCGATATATTTTGGCACCAGATCGGGCGAGCTGGCCCCGCCGCTTAAACTGATCTGCGCGCCGCTCACCTTGAAACCGGTCAGCCACAACCCCGGCATCACCTGCCGGGAGAAGGCGCGCATGTACCCGGAATAACCGGCTGTATTGTCCGCCCCGGCGTTGCGCAAGTTTTCAACCAGCTGGTTTGTATCGGAGGTTTTTTTCTCCAGTTGCAGCAATTCGATTTTCACCGATGCCCTCGCCTGCTGCGGCGAGAAGCCGAAGCCTGTCAACTGAGCCTGTTTTTCAGTCAGTTGCAGCGTGCTTTGCTCGATTTGTTTGCCAAGCGCCGATACCCGATAGAGAACATAACCGTAAAACAGCAGCGCGCCTGCCAAGATGACAGCCAGAATTTTCAGCATCAGCAGCAGCGAAAAGGACGTCTGTTGGCGGCGAAAAACCGGGTTATACAAATTGATCTGCTGGCTCATATTGCACGAACCTCATGACGCAAGGCCGCACCCAGCGTGGGTAACACATTTGATGCGAACTCACTGTCGGCAAGCAGCGGCGCCGCACTAATATCCATCACCTGTGAAAAGTCCATGCCCTCCACCGCAATCCCCACCGTGGAGGCAAGAAAAGCCAGCAACCCCGACCGGGCCGGCGCACTGAGCAACACGCGGCTGATGGTCAGGTGATTGAATTGCCGGTCAAAATAATCGAGCGAACGCTGCAACTCCAGATCGACCCGGTCGCGATATTGTTCGCGTTTTGCCTCGTTTGCATCGCACAGCTGCAGGGCGTTGATCTCGATGCGCCGCGATAAGTAAAGCTCTCCACCCGAGGTAAACGTC
>JBAZCE010000043.1:0-14407 GCA_041671105.1 Gallionella sp. | reverse complement strand
CGTTTCAATTGCGCCAAATTTCGCGAAATCGAACACCGGCATATCCAGCACCTGCAGACCGTTGCCGCCAGCCGCAGCACGCGGTTGAGCCAGACTTGCCTTGACGAAGTTCTGAACGTCTTCTTTTGTTACACGTCCCTTTTCGCCGCTGCCGCTGACCCTGGCGATATCCACTCCCAGTTCGCGCGCAAAGCGGCGTATTGCGGGGCTCGCATGGGCTGTTTTGGAGTGCGCAGACATGTCTGCGCTAACTGTCTGTGCCGTAACGGGCGCCGCAGCTGTCTGAATGACTGCAACGGGTGCGGCGACTGGAGCCGTTGCGGGTGCCGCTACGGGAGCCGCCGCTGCAGGTGTCGCGGCCTGTTCATTCGATTCAAGCACCAGAATCAGTGAATCTTTCGACACTTTGTCGCCGATTTCGACGTGCAACTCTTTGACGACCCCTGCGAAAGGCGAGGGCACATCCATCGCTGCCTTATCTGTTTCCAGCGTCAACAGGGTGTCATCCGTATTGATCGTGTCGCCAACTTTTACCATTACTTCGATAACGCTGACGCCTTTGTAGTCGCCGATGTCCGGCACTAATACCTGTTTCATTTCTGCCACGTGTCTCTCCTATAACTCCAAACCGAAAACCGAAAACTGTCACGCAATAACTTGGGGTGAAGCTCCTTAGTTATGCGGGGAAGACCCTTGCGGTCTTAAACAGTGACCGGATTGGGTTTGTCTGGATTGATGTTGTAAAGTGCAATTGCCCGGCTGACTTCGGACGCATCAATCGTGCCTTCATCCGCCAGCGCCTTAAGTGCAGCAACGGTGACGTAGAAGCGATCCACTTCGAAGAACTGGCGCAGATTTTTACGCGTATCCGAACGACCGAAGCCATCTGTACCCAACACCTTGTAATGATTCGGCAGGAACGCGCGAATCTGGTCGGCGAATGAGCGCATGTAATCCGTTGCTGCAATCACGGGGCCGTCGCGGTCGGCCATGCATTGTTCAACATGACTGAAACGGGGTTGATCTTCAGGGTGCAGCATGTTCCAGCGTTCGCAGTCTATTCCGTCGCGGCGCAGTTCGGTGTAGCTGGTCACGCTCCAGATGTCGGATGTCACGCCGAAATCGCTTTCCAGCAGATCGGCCGCTGCGATGACTTCGCGCAAAATTGTGCCGCTACCCATCAACTGAACCTTGGGCTTGTCCCCTTCTTCACCTTCCTTGAACAGGTACATGCCCTTGATGATGCCATCGATGGCGCCTTCAGGCATTGCAGGATGAGCGTAGTTTTCGTTCATCACGGTGAGGTAATAGAACACGTCCTGCTGTTCGACATACATGCGGCGCATGCCGTCATGAATGATGACTGCCAGTTCATAGGCAAAAGTCGGATCGTAGGACACGCAGTTGGGGATCATCGCCGACATCAAATGGCTATGACCATCCTGATGTTGCAGACCTTCCCCGTTCAGCGTAGTGCGACCGGCAGTGCCGCCCAGCATGAAGCCGCGAGCGCGCATGTCGCCTGCCGCCCAGGCCAGATCGCCGATGCGCTGGAAGCCGAACATCGAGTAGTAGATGTAGAACGGCAGCATGGCCTTGCCGTGGTTGGCATAAGCTGTCGCCGCCGCGATCCACGAGGACATTGCGCCCGCTTCGTTGATGCCTTCCTGCAGGATCTGCCCGGTCTTGTCTTCCTTGTAGAACATCAGTTGATCCGCATCCTGCGGGGTGTACAACTGTCCTACCTGGGAGAATATGCCAAGCTGGCGGAACATGCCTTCCATGCCGAAGGTGCGTGACTCGTCAGGCACAATCGGCACTACCTGGCGACCGATGTTCTTGTCCTTGACCAGAATGCCCAGCATGCGCACAAAGGCCATGGTCGTCGAGATTTCGCGGCCGTCGGTGCTCTTCAGCAGAGAATCAAATGCCTCCAGCGCCGGTATTTGCAGCGCTTCGGTTGCCGGATTTCTGGCCGGTACCGAGCCCATTTGCGCGGTGCGCGACTGCAAATATTTCATCTCCAGGCTATCTGCAGGCGGACGGTAGAAGTTCAGGCTGGCGACTTCCGCATCGTTCAACGGCAGGTTGAAACGGTCGCGGAAGTTGAGCAGCACCTGTCCTGCCATCTTCTTTTGCTGATGGGTGATGTTCTGCGCTTCACCGGCTTCGCCCATGCCATAACCCTTGACGGTTTTCGCCAGAATGACCGTGGGTTGCCCGGTGTGTTTGGTTGCCGCAGCATAAGCCGCATACACCTTGTGAGGATCGTGACCGCCGCGATTCAGGCGCCAGATTTCGTCATCCGACATGTCGGCAACCATTTCCAGCAGTTCGGGGTATTTGCCGAAGAAGTGTTCGCGAACATACGCGCCATTTCTGGATTTGTAGGTCTGGTATTCACCGTCCACGACTTCCTGCATGCGTTGCTGCAGCAAGCCTTTTTTGTCCTTGGCGAACAGACGATCCCACTGGCCGCCCCAGACGACCTTGATGACGTTCCAGCCTGCGCCGCGGAATACGCCTTCCAGTTCCTGCATGATCTTGCCGTTGCCGCGTACCGGGCCATCCAGGCGTTGCAGGTTGCAGTTGATGACGAAAATAAGATTGTCCAGCTTCTCACGTCCGGCCATCGATACGGCACCCAGGGATTCCGGCTCATCCGTTTCTCCGTCGCCTAAATAGGCCCACACCTTGCGCCCGTCTGTTTGCACCAGGCCGCGATGTTGCAGATAGCGCATGAAACGCGCCTGATAAATCGCCATCAAGGGGCCAAGGCCCATGGATACCGTCGGGAACTGCCAGAAGTTAGGCATCAACCAGGGGTGAGGATAGGATGACAGGCCGTCTCCCGCCGCTTCCTGGCGGAACTTGTACATCTGTTCTTCGCTGATTCTGCCTTCAAGGTAGGCACGCGCGTAAATACCGGGGGATGAGTGGCCCTGGAAATAAACCAGGTCGCCGCCATGCGTGTCGGTCTTGCCGTGGAAAAAATGATTGAATGCGACGTCATACAGGGTCGCTGCAGAAGCGAAGCTGGCAATGTGGCCACCCAGTTCGGACGAGTCGCGATTGGCATTCAATACCAGCGCCATCGCGTTCCAGCGCATCAGCGCGCGGATGCGGTGTTCCAGCTCTTTGTTGCCGGTCGAACGCTCCTCGTCTTGCAGGGCAATGCTGTTGCAATACGGGGTCGTCGCGCTGAACGGCACGCTTGCGCCGGAACTGCGTGCCTTGTCTATCAATTGACCGAGCAGAAAATGGGCGCGTTCTGCACCTTCATTTTTCAGTACCGATTCGAGGGCATCCAGCCACTCCTGGGTTTCTTGCGGGTCATTATCGGGTAAGTTCGCCATCTTCCACTCTCTCACTAAAGTTATTTTTATGACAATACCTGTACATTCCTGATCTTCATGCCGGAAAGTCACGGCACAAGGGAATGTTCAGGCTGTTACTGAACAGCCTATTATTTCTTCCTGGGTCACTATCCACTCGACCTTAACATCTGTCGCTTCCTGCGGAATCTGTGTCACGATTTGCAACCCGTATGCCGCGGTCGCAAGCTTGGGGCGATGCGGCAGAGGTGCCAGCAGCTTGTCGTAAAAACCGCCGCCGTAACCTAGTCGTGCGCCATCCCGGCTGAAGGCAATTCCGGGCAATAAGGCGAATTCTACCTCATTTATGTCCTTTAGCCGTTCGCAGCGTTCAACGACCGGTTCGCGTATCCCCCACAAACCTGCCACCAGCTGGCTTTCCAGGTCGGTTACCCGATACAAATCAAGCAGGTTGGTATGGCGATTTACCTTGGGCAGAACCAGATGTTTGCCCGACGTTAACACCTCCGTCACCCACAAATCGCTGGCATATTCGCTGCCGAAATTCATGTAGCCCAGCACCGTATCCGCTTTGAGGTACTCGGGCAGTTGCAGTAAGCGCCCGGTGATCGCAGTGTTATATGCAGCGCGCACATCGGGTGCAAGTTGCTCCCGGGCAGCGATGACGGTTTTTCTGATCTGTTGCTTCTCTGATGAAATGTTCACAGGTCGCCGACTGTCGGATTGGGATAAATTCATATTCCTGGTCGGTCCGCATCGCGTAGCAGCAAAGTCTGGCTGTATTGCAGAAATTCATCCAGGTGTGTCTGAATGATGCTCACGGTGATTGGTAGTTGCAATGTCTGATAGTCGTGAACCGCAATATTGCGAAACCCTACCATGTGTTTGAGGCTCTCGGCTAATGTCTGCGTGATCCAGTTACCTTGTGCCAGCAGCGTAAACACATCACGTGCACTTTGCGGTATGCCGAGTTTTTCACGACGAATCAGGTGTTGTCCCATGTCCAGCGCGGCTTCGCAGGCACGCTGTATGTTCAGAATAGCTGCGTCCTGCCGCGTGTAATCGGTCGCAAAAGTAGCCGGGTTGCTTTCATATTCTTCCCTTGCGCGCTTTACACAGCGTTCGATGGTAGCGGCTTTGTTGATCAGAATATCATCGGCCATAAACTTTCCCTTCCTTTTGAATGTCGTCCAGCAGTCCGGTGCGAGCGGTATCCAGCTCCGTTTTTTCGCTCAGTATGGCTGCCTCGAATAACCCCGCCTGGGTATTCTTGGCCCACCAGCGCTTACCACGGGTAAGGATCTGGTATTGCATCACCGTGGAAGCGGCTCTCAGGTCGAGCAAGTCTACCGGGCAACCTGCCGGATCAGCCAGTTCGCCAGCCAGTTTCCAAAGTGCAAGCGGCTCCGCATAACCTGCTACAAGCACCGCCAGATCGAGATCGCTATCACGCCCTGCTGTGCCTTGAACGCGGCTACCGAAGGCGTAAATGGCAAGTATGTCCGGCACGCGGGCTTGAAGTGTTTGCACGATGGCATCGCGGTTCAGGATAACGGGAGTGTCAGATTGTTTGTTCATGCCTTAATCTTATGCAAAATGTCGATTGCCATAATACAAGCTTTGTCCGTCAAATATTCGCTTGCAGCGCAGATAGGGGAAGTGCTCCATTATCGTTGCAGCCCAATCGCCACTTTCCGAGAAATAGCCAGAGCCGCTTCTAAATGTTCGATGATCTCCTGCTGCAAGATAGCTGGTGATGGCAAGCTATCCAAATTTTTGAGACTGTCGTCCTTCAACCAGAAGATATCGAGGCTAGCCTTATCGCGGGCAATTATTTCTTCATAGGGGAAGTATTTGAAGCACTTCGATTCCTTGCGCTCGTGGCGGCTCCCTGGCTTGTAGCTGGCTACGAAATCGAGCAAGTCCGCGTGCTTGAGAGGTCTGGTCTTAAGGGTGAAATGCTTATTGGTGCGCAAGTCGTAAATCCAAACACCTTTGGTACGCACTTTTCCTCCCTTTGGTTTGGCATCAAAAAACAGCACGTTCGCCTTCACCCCGTTTGCATAAAAAATCCCGGTAGGCAGACGCAGTAGTGTATGCACGTCGCAATTTTCCAGCAGCTTCTTGCGTATTTTCTCGCCAGCGCCGCCTTCAAACAGCACGTTGTCTGGTACCACCACCGCAGCTTGGCCGGTGTCGTTCAGAATTGTGACGATGTGCTGCAAAAAATTGAGCTGTTTGTTGGAGGTCGTTTCCCAGAAGTCCTTGCGCTCATAGGTCAACGCGTCCTTGCCTTCCTCTCCTTCCTCATTGGTGAAGGTCATACTGCTCTTCTTGCCAAAGGGAGGGTTTGGGTCATGCGGAATTGATTCGCAGCCAGCTCTGTGGCATTCATGCGATCCAGCAATTGCTCCTTTACCGGAATGTTCTTTTTGGTTTTTATGGCCTCGCCACCAAGGCCGCCATACAAGCCCTTGTAACCTGCATCGTGGAATACGCCGAACATTTTGTCCTGGACGCCAGCTTGCCGGGCCGCACCGGAAAGCATCTTGAATTCTTCAGATGTTTGTTTTCGCAGTTCCAATCGCTCATGGTCGGCGGCAAGTTGTTCGCTGAGTTCTTGTTTGCGAGCCTGTACGGCGAAATATTTTTGCGCATAGGCGATTTCCGGTTTGCGCGGATCGCCGTTTTGGGCAATCAAATAACAGGCGAAGCGGGATAGTTGGTAATCATCTACTTCGCGTGCGCCGCCCTTACCTACTGCGATCATTTTGCCGGCGCCGGCAAAATGATGGTTGGGTTTGTTCCCTGATTGTTCGCACGAGGTTATCGAACGATTAATGGCGTCTTCAAAGCGTCGCCATTGGGAATACCCCAGCAACGGTTGCAAGTCGCGAGCACTCCAGAATTCGGCATCATGCTCATTGGACTGTTTCAATTCCTCGAAGGATTGATCACCTATTGTCGATACATTTTTCGAGATCATTCGACACCTCACCAATGGAAATTGAATTTTGCGAACATTACCCGAGAAACAACCGGTACGCGGGGTTGTCGGTTTCGTCCCAGTAGCGGTAGCCCAGGGTGTTGAGAAACTCGGTGAACGCCTGTTTGTCGTGATCCGGTACCTGCATGCCGACCAGTACGCGACCGTAATCCGCGCCGTGGTTGCGGTAGTGAAACAGGCTGATGTTCCAGCTGTGATTCATGCTGTTGAGAAACTGCATCAGCGCGCCGGGGCGTTCGGGGAACTCGAAACGGAACAGGATTTCGTCGGTGGCATCCGGTGCATGACCGCCGACCAGATGGCGCAGGTGCAGCTTGGCCATCTCGTTGTCGGACAGATCCAGCGTGGGCAGCTTGTGTGCCTGTAATTTATCCACCAGTTCGCTGGACTCATCTGCATTGCGCACCTGAATGCCGACAAACACGCGTGCAGATTTCGGATCGGCAAAACGGTAGTTGAATTCGGTGATGTTGCGACGGCCCAGCAAGGTGCAGAATTTGCGGAAGCTGCCCGGGGTCTCGGGTATTGTTACCGCCAGTATGGACTCACGCTTCTCGCCGATTTCCGCACGTTCTGCGACGAAGCGCAGCCGGTCGAAATTCATGTTCGCTCCGCTGCAAACGGTGACCAGCGCGCAGCCCTTAAGCTGTTCGCGTTTTGCATAGAGTTTGGCGCCCGCTACGGCCAGCGCACCAGAAGGCTCAAGGATGGAGCGGGTGTCCTGGAAGACATCCTTGATCGCGGCGCACACGGCATCGGTATTGACGAGCACGATTTCATCCACATATTTTTGGCAGATGCGCAAAGTCTCTTCACCCGCCAGCTTGACCGCTGTGCCGTCTGCGAACAGGCCGACATCGGCGAGCTGTACGCGATGGCCCGCCTGCATGGATTGGTGCATCGCATCCGAATCGACAGATTGCACGCCGATGATCTTGATGTCGGGGCGCAGCTGCTTGACATAGGCGGCGACCCCCGCGATTAACCCGCCGCCGCCGATGGCGCAGAAGATCGCGTGGATAGGCCCACTGCGTTGGCGCAATATCTCCATGCCGATGGTGCCTTGTCCTGCGATCACGTCGGGATCATCAAACGGATGGACAAAGGTGAGCTGGTGTTTCTTCTCCAGCTCCAGCGCATGGTCATAGGCATCGTTGTAACTGTCGCCGTGCAACACGATTTCAACCTGTCGCTGGCCGAAGTGTTTTACCGCTTCGATTTTGACCGCAGGCGTGGTGGTGGGCATGACGATGACAGCTTTGCAGCCCATTTTGTGGGCGGAGAGCGCGACGCCCTGAGCGTGATTGCCGGCAGATGCGGTGATGACGCCGCGTTTTAGCTGTTCGGCGTCAAGCTGCGCCATCTTGTTATATGCGCCGCGCAGCTTGAAGGAAAACACGGGTTGCATGTCTTCGCGCTTGAGCAGGATGGTGTTGCCGGTACGCGCCGATAAATTCGGTGCGACTTCCAAAGGGGTTTCAATCGCCACGTCATAGACGCGGGCATTGAGGATGCGTTTCAAGTAACCGTTCATGTTTTTGTCATATATGCTTTTCAGGCGCGAAGATTAGCATAAACCAGATTTTTTCATTGTGCCAACAAACAGTGTCATTCCCGCGAAAGCGGGAATCCTGTTAGCTGAACGGGATTCGCAAGAAATGGCAAGGCGGCGATAAAATTGGCCTATTCCAGGAAAAGTAAGGCATGAAACAGATTTTGTCCGCTGTGCGGGATGGTTTTCTGCTGGATTCCCGCTTTCGCGGGAATGACAAAGCGCGCTTTAGCTCTTGCTAGCCCGGGTAAAATCGGTTCAAATGCCACGCATGGAAAAACAGCATGGCATCATCATACAAACTCAGGTGAACTACCTGCCCGATCAGTCCGATGAAGCGGAAGATCGTTTTGTGTTCTCCTATACCATCAGCATCACCAATCTGGGCACGGTGGCTGCAAGGCTCATCAGCCGCCACTGGATCATTACCGATGCCTATAACCATGTGCAGGAAGTGCGTGGTCAGGGCGTGGTGGGCGAACAGCCGATGTTGCAGCCAAAACAGAGTTTTGAATATACCAGCGGCACGGTGCTGGCCACTCAGGTCGGCACGATGAAAGGCAGTTACCTGATGCGCAGCGACGACGGTTCCGATTTCGAGGTTGAGATTCCCGAGTTTGTCTTGAGCGTGCCCCGTGTCTTGCATTAATTTTTCTGCCGGTATGCGGCTATTCCTGGCGTTGCTGCCGCTTCTGGCGGCCTGTACGGTGACCCCGACGCCGCCCATCCTGAAGCCTGTTCCGCCTGTGATTGTCCCTCCCGTCGCGACTGCGCCGTTTGCGGTCAGCAAGTGGGAAATGTTGCCGGATTGGCAGAAAATCGACTTGCAGTCCAGCTGGAATGCTTTTTTGCAAAGTTGTCACGCCTTGAAAAAGAAGCCGGATTGGCAGACTGTTTGCGCGCGGGCTAACGAGCTGACGCAACCGGACAATGATGCGTTGCATTTGTTTTTCGAGGATGCCTTCACGCCTTATCAGGTGTTTAACCCGGATGGCACCTCGCAAGGGTTGATTACCGGCTACTACGAACCCAGATTGTCCGGCAGTCGGGTGAAGACCGCGCGTTTCAAATATCCGCTGTATGCAGCTCCCGATGATCTTTTGACGATCGATCTCGCCGAGCTTTACCCGCAACTCAAGGATTTGCGCCTGCGGGGACGCATCGAAGGGAAACGCATCGTCCCTTATTTCAGTCGCGCCGACATCGATGCGGGTAAAGGTGCGTTGCGCGTGTTGTACTGGGTGGAAAATCCGGTCGATCTGTTTTTTCTGCAAATTCAGGGATCCGGGCGCATCGAACTGGCGGACGGGCATCTGGTCAAGGTAGGGTATGCCGACCAGAACGGTCATCCTTATGTATCTATCGGCAAGAAGCTGATCGAAATGGGCGAGTTGAAGCCTGAACAGGCCTCGATGCAAGGCATCAAGCAGTGGGCCGAGCAAAATCACGCCAGGCTGGCGGCGCTGCTTGAGCAAAATCCGAGCTATGTGTTTTTCCGCGAATTGCCCGAAATCTTGCCGGCACCGTTAGGCGCTCTGGGCGTGCCGCTGACTGATCAATACAGCATCGCGATCGATCCGCGCACCATCCCGCTGGGCTTGCCGGTGTTCCTGTCTACCACTTATCCGAATACGGCAGAGCCGCTCAATCGTCTGATGCTGGCGCAAGATACGGGCGGTGCAATTAAAGGCGCGGTGCGGGCGGATTTCTTCTGGGGCTTCGGTGATCAGGCAGGTGTCATGGCCGGGCGGATGAAGCAAAGCGGCCAGATGTGGGTGTTGTTTCCCAAAGGCGCAGAACCCGCACTGAACTGAACAGTATCAGATTAAGCGATGTGCTCGCAGTCGTGACCGCGCCGTTTGGCTTCGAGCAATGCGGCCTCGGCCTGTTTAAGCAAGTCCTGCGCGGTGGTGTCGCGTTGCGGAATCAGACTGACCGCACCTGCGCAAATCGTCACCACGCCATCCGGTGAATCATGATGCGGGATGTTCAGTGCGCGAACCTGATCGCGAAGTTTGCCAAGATGCTGTTGCAGTCCTTCGACGCTGTCTCCCATCGATGCGACGACAAATTCATTTCCATTGTGGCGTGCGACACAGTCCGATGCGCGTGCGAACGAATGAGCAATGCGTTCACCCACCATGCGTAAACAGGTGTCCCCTGCCGCTCGTCCGTATCGTTCATTGAACCGTTTGAACTGATCCAGATTGACCACAAGGACCGATAGCAGACTGTGTGTGCGTTGCGCGGTCTGCAGAATGTTGTCGAGACGTTCTCCGAAACGGTCGCTGCTGCCGGTCAAGGTGTCGATGTGGTTCGAATTATCCGGTGTGCGGGGCTGACGCAGGCGCTGATCCGGCATGATGCGTGCGGTGACATCCTTCTGAATGCCGACGTAGTGGGTGAGTACCCCCTGGTCGTTGCGTATCGCAGAAAGGCTCAGATCATTCCAGAACATCGAGCCATCCTTGCGATAATTGCGCAACGAGATCTGACAGTTTTCCCCCTGATGCAGCGCCTCCCGCATCAGGGCGATTTCGGCCTGATCCGTGTCGTGCCCTTGAAGAAGACGGCTGCTTTTGCCGAGCAATTCGGCGGATGTATAGCCGGTCATGCGTTCAAATCCTGCATTGACATAAATCAGCGGCAGATCATTTTTGCTTGCGTCGGAGATGGTGATGCCATCGTGCGACTGATCGACGGCTAACGCCAGCAATTCGCGCGAAACTTCGAGCGGGGCAGCCATGTTCAAGTCCTTATTTTTTATCAGCCTGATTCAGATGTTTTTCCAGTTCTTCGGCGGGCAAATAGCCCGGAACCTGCGTGCCATCTGCAAAGATCAGGTTCGGGGTGCCGTTCACCTTCAGTTTTTTGGCCAGCGCGATAATCTTGTCGGTCGGCACCTTGCAGGATACATTCGCCGGAGAGATTCCTTTTTGCATCTGTTCATCCCAGGCCTTTATCGGATCTTTTGCACAGCGCACGTTGCGTACGATTTCCTCTGAGCCGGGGAATATCGGATACATGAACATGTACAGAGTCACATTGTTGACTTTAGTGAGTTCCTTTTCCAGCTTCTTGCAATAGCCGCAGTTGGGATCTGTGAAATAGGCCATCTTTCGCTGGCCGTTGCCCTTCACCCTTTTGACGGCCAGTTCCAGCGGCAGTTTGTCGAATTCGATCGCAAACAGCTGGTGGCGGCGCTGGTCGGAGAGATCGGTGCGGGTCTTGACGTCGATGATGCTGCCGTCGAACAGATACAGCCCCTGCTCATCGGTGTACAGCAGCTGTTCGCCGACCACGATTTCGTAAAGCCCTGAATAAGGCGTCTTGACGACATGCTCCAGTTTTCCGATGTTCGGGAATTTGCTTTGCAGCGACTGGCGGATTTCAGTTTCTCCGGCGTGAGCGACAGAGCAGAGGGTGGACAGTAGCAGCGAGAGTAGTTTATTAGCGAAACTCATTTTATTCGTTTTCATTGTAATCAATCGGGTTAGTTAATGGCGTGTTGCATGAGTAATTTTTTCAGCGGGGCCAGGTGATTTACCGTGTTAAGGCCAAAATTGCGCAGACTGCGTAAAATCGGGTCGTCATTGCAGAACAAATTCTTCAGCCCGTAGGTGGTGGCCTGCATCGTGTGGATGTCCTCGGTACGTTTTCGGTCATAACGGCGCAGTAGTCGGGCATCGCCGCAATCCTTACATGCGCCGCGTGAGATTAGCAGTTGTGCGAGCTGGCGTGCATCGCGAAAACCCGTATTCACACCTTGCCCTGCCAGGGGATGCATGTTGTGCGCGGCGTCCCCGATCAACGCCACGCGCTGTGCGCTGATTTTCGGCAGCGTCAATAAACGCAACGGAAATGCGGCCGCCGGTGTGATGACGTGCAGTGCGCCTAGGGTGTGTTGCGAGGCGACGGCGACCTGGGAGGCCAGCTCTTCGGGCGGGAGCGACAACAGTGTTGCCGATTTTTCAGGGCTGACCGACCATACCATAGAGACTCTGTTGCCCGGCAGCGGCAACAGGGCGAGGATGCCATCTGCAAAAAACCATTGGTGTGCAATGTGTCGATGCGGCAATTCACAGCTGAAATTGGCCACGACCCCGTGTTGCTGGTAATCGACGGGTGCGGCGCTGATGCCTGCCTGATTGCGCACCCAGGAGTCGCGCCCGTCGGCCCCGACGATGAGTTTTGCGTTCAGGGTGCGGCCATCTTCCAGTGTGAGTTCCGCGCCTGAATTCGTTTGTGTGAGCGCCTGGCAGCGTGCTGGATTGAACAGTGTCAGGTTGTGCTGGTCCTGCAGTACCTGCCACAGCGCATGCTGCAGCGCGCTGTTTTCCAGTATGCAGGCAAGCTCGGCAACGCCCGACTGATAGGCGGTAAGCTGAAGTTTCGAACTTGTATCGCCGAAGACGCGCATCTCTTCAACGGGGGCGATGCGGGTTTTGTCGAGCAATTGCCATGCGCCGGTCTGTTCGAGAAAGTGCCGGCTGCCCGGGCTGATCGCATAAATGCGGCTGTCCCATGTGGATGTGCAAGGAACAGGCGGGGTACCTGCTTCCACCAGCGCGACAGACAGGTCGCAGTCCTTCAAGGCGGCGGCCAGACCGGCTCCTACCAGGCCTGCGCCTATGATTGCGACATCGTATTTCATCGAGGTTTTCATGGGGTGAATCATAGCGATATTTTCCATGCTTGTCCGCATGCTTTATAATCCCCAACCCACTTGGAAAACTATCAATGCGCATCGGCCCTTACGAACTTAAAAATAACCTTATCGTTGCCCCCATGGCAGGGGTAACCGACAGGCCTTTCCGCATGTTGTGCAAACGCATGGGCGCGGGTATGGCGGTGAGCGAGATGGTGGCTTCCAATTCGCTGCTGTATGGCTCAGAGAAGACAAAGCGCCGTGCCAATCATGAGGGTGAAGTCGATCCGATCTCGGTGCAGATTGTCGGCGCGGACCCGAAAATGCTGGCGGAAGCGGCGAAGTACAACGTGGATCACGGTGCGCAAATCATCGACATCAACATGGGTTGTCCTGCCAAAAAAATCTGCAATGTGATGGCGGGTTCCGCCTTGTTGCAGAATGAACCGCTGGTAGGTCAGCTGCTGGAAGCCGTGGTGGGTGCGGTGAATGCGCCGGTAACGCTGAAGATTCGCACCGGCTGGGACAAGAACAATCGCAATGCGGTTCGCATCGCGCAGATCGCCGAGGCGGCCGGGATACAGGCGCTGGCGATCCACGGTCGCACCCGGGCCTGCGCCTATACCGGGGATGCTGAGTACGACACCATCGCAGAAGTAAAGGATCGCGTGAGTATTCCCGTCATCGCCAACGGCGATATCACCACACCGGAAAAGGCGCGCTATGTGTTGCAGTATTCCGGCGCAGATGCGGTGATGATAGGCCGTGCGGCGCAGGGCAGACCCTGGTTGTTCCGCGAAATCGAATATTTTTTAAAGACGGGTGCTCATCTGCCGTCCCCCGAGGTGGCTGAAATTCATCGCGTGCTTCATGCGCATGTGATTGAACTGTATGATTTTTATGGCGAGCATACGGGTCTGCGTGTGGCGCGCAAGCACATCTCATGGTATACGAAGGGGCTGGCAGGTTCGGCGCATTTTCGTCATCTGATGAATCGACTCGAAAGCGTAGCCGAGCAGATGGCGGCGGTGGATGAATTTTTTGCAGAACAAGCGCAGCGGGGATTGCAGCTGCATTACATTGAAGGGTTGGCAGCATGAGCGAATGTGCAATATGTGAAAATGAGATGGCGCGCCATGTGCGCCTCGCACTCACAGAGTATTTTCAGGATCTGGACGGCGAAGAGCCTTCCTGCGGGCTGTACGACATGGTGATGAACTGTGTCGAAAAACCGCTGGTTGAGATTGTTCTGGCGCAGGTGGATGGCAATCAGTCGCGAGCGGCCGCGATGCTGGGCATCAATCGCAACACATTGCGCAAGAAGATGATGCAGCACGGGATCGAATAACGTAGGTCGGGCTTCAGCCCGACTTGAGGGAGTCGGGCTGAAGCCCGACCTACAACCTACAACGAATTTATATTAACTGGAATCATCATGGCTACTATCAAACAGGCACTCATCAGCGTTTCGGACAAATCCGGCGTACTCGAATTTGCACGCGGATTAACTGACCTTGGCGTAAAAATCCTATCAACAGGAGGGACGGCCAAACTGTTCACCGACAACGGTATCCCGTGTACCGAAGTCGCCGATTACACAGGCTTCCCGGAAATGCTGGACGGTCGCGTCAAGACCTTGCAACCCAAGGTTCACGCAGGGATTCTGGCGCGTCGCGATCTGCCTGAACATGTAGCCACGCTGGCTAAGCACGGTATCCCGACCATCGATCTGGTGGTGGTGAATCTGTACCCGTTTGCTGCGACCATCGCCAAGCCCGACTGCTCCCTGGAAGACGCGATCGAGAATATCGACATCGGCGGCCCGACCATGGTGCGCGCGGCGGCCAAGAATCACGGTCATGTTG
>JBAZCE010000042.1:0-14675 GCA_041671105.1 Gallionella sp. | reverse complement strand
GCCGCCAGCAAGGTAGCAATCACCCCTCCGCCGGAAAAACCAAACAGCCTGATCCGCTTGACACCAAGTAATGTTTTAAGTTGAGTCAGTGCGTCATCATATGCCGAAATAATCTCCGGAGCAAAGCGTCTTTCAGTCCAGAAAGCGCTGTTGCAATTTCGAAGATCCTGTTCATTCAGGTACTGACATGGGCGCCCAAGATAAACAATCTTCGGTGCAGGATCAGCGGCTGCCAAGGCCAGCGCTACAGGCTTTTGAGGCGTCGGATCGCGTGGTGGCTGATAGGGTGTTATCCAGGGCGCACCATCGCCTTCGATATAGACATCAACCGTATCACCGCCAACCGTTGCCATGCGTGAAAATGCAGCGAGATGAAAGACGTCGCTTTTGATATCCATCGCCCAAAAGCCTTGTCGCTCAGCCAAAGCACTTATACCTGCGGGCTCACCCGGCGAATCAACCGTGGCGCAGCCAGACGCGCCCAATAAAAAGGCCGCACCTAGCAGCGCGACCTTGATGAAAATAATCTTCAAAAAATTAGAAGCGGAAGTTGATATTACCCATCAGGCTGTTGTTCTTTGCATAGGTACGGCCAGTCTCCTGATTGTACGCAACACCGCCGGTGATGCTGTTCTTGATGGAGAAGAAATTGGCGCCCAGCGAATAAACCCAGGCTGTTCTTCCAATTTCAGAACCAAGCTGCGAAGTAGTAGATGAAGTCGAACGGCTTATGTCTGATGCATAGCTCAGGCCGAAATAAGGCATGACACTATCATTCATCCAGTAGCCGGCCTGTCCGCCTACGCGCAACTGCCCCATTTTATTGGTCGTTGCTGAATTCGCCATCAGCGCGCCGGTACCAGAGGTCAAATTGCCGTATTTTTCCTGGCCGTGCAGATAACTGCCCTTGCCGCTCAACTGCCAGTTCCCCATCCAGCTGGCATAACTCAGGTTGGTGCCGTAAAACACGCGATCCGCCTTGCCGGACACTTCAGTGGTATTGAGCTTTACGCTCCCCATACCCAGACTGGCATCCAGCGACCAGTCCTGGTTGATTTGCCAGCCGAGATAAGGTGCAACGGTATAACCGCTGGTGCTGCTAGTAGAGTAGCTGGGAGCGGTGCCGGCAGTGACGTTGGTAGATGAAGCATTGCCGCTGCTGCTGTCGAATGCCGCCGACACACCGATCGCGACAGTCGGAGCCAACTGGTAGTCACCGCCGAGTACCGCGTTGGTGACATTGGTATTGGAGGTATGGTTGTGCGAGTTGAGACCAACCGGATCGAAATAAACGCCACGGTCATACTTGTTTTTGTCGCTGCTTACGCTACCCCAAAAATTCCACTGTGCCGGAGAATTACCGGCGGCCATACCAAAGCGCTGATCCAAACTGGCAGTATTTTGCGGACGGGTGTTGCCGGCCATATTGCGTGCGGAGACGGCCCGGGAAATGCTCAGCATCTGGGAGAATGAAGTGCTGGCAATCTCCTGTGTGGCAGTGGACGTACTGGCGGTAGCCCCCGTGCACTCCGGATGATTTGCAAGTGTCAGTTGAGCTTGTGCTTGCCAGGAAATAAGGCAAGTTCCCGTACAACCCGCAGGCGGCGTTTGAACGGATTGACATGTTGCGCTCACCGCCGAGGCGAAATTGCTGTAAGTTGCCACCACTAAAACTGTTGCTAGATAGGCCAAGAACTTTTTCATTTTATTTCTCCCTGATGATTAAAATAAACTTACAGTTTTGTTAAAAACGTCCTATTAAAAATTTAGCAAACACCTGACAATTTATTATGAACCGAGCACTTTCATGTCCATCAACTTCTATGCGATTTGATTATCACTCTCCTATAACATTAAAAACAAGCTAATTTTTCGCAGGAGCCAGGTTAGAGCTTTCTGATTTATCTGTTTTAGCTAAACCCACTATGAATTTCACCAGCAATTTCATTTCGGCCTGCTTGCGACCGTCAGGATCATTCGCCGGCATGTGTATCAAACCGAAGAAACCGGAGCTGCCCTTTGAGACTCTAACCAGCAATTTTTCTTCGGCAGTTGGATCGCCCAGGTATTTTTTAGAGACCTCCATCCAGGCTGGCCCGACAATCCGTTCATTGATCGAATGGCAGTTCACACACTCGTTTTTCTTTGCCAATTCAGGCATTTCCACCGCCACAGCAGCTGAAGGACACAACATACAGACAAAAACAGTAAGAACGACCGCTCCGGGATTACCCATCCCCTCCGCCTGTCTAAAACGACTAACCAACCGAAATGCGCGGCTTATATTTTGGATTATCCGACTCATGAGTCCCACCCGTGGATATTGTTAAGATTGTACGTCAATAATAGCGAGCACATTAAATGCGTTAACCGTTACAAATTTGACGCAATTTTGCCACAACACCGGGCACTATTCCAACCTGTCAATAGATGCATATTGAACTCATTTAAACATACGCACCGCAAAACAATCAGTCGGCTTAGTCCACACAAATATTTCACAGCGCGAAATCAAAAATATACCTAAGCCGGACAAGCCGGAACCAAAAAGGTGGTTTGCGTAGGTCGGGATAAATCCCGACGCTTTTCTCTTCGAACCACACACACTGTCGGGATAAATCCCGACCTACGACGACACAAATATTTCACAACTCCAAATCAATAATGTCGCTACGCGACAGGGAACTCGCCCGGCATATCCTCTTTCAGATATTCTCTCAATGCAGCAAGAACACCAGCATCAAACTTGTTGTGAGTTACGCCGTCTTGCAGAATGGACAGCGCCTGTTCCGGCGTCATACTTTTTCGATAATGCCGCTCTGCTGTCAACGCTTCGTATACGTCCGCCACCGTCAAAATTTTTGCCATGAACCGAGCCGTTGAGATACTCATGATGAGAAGAGGCGATCAACGGCACACCGCGGTATTTCCTGGCAAAATAAATCCTGTGGAGAATATCGTAAGTAAGCGCCGCATGGAGTTGCATATGTTCGAATTCAGCGGCATCCAAACTGCCATTTTTCTTCAAGACGCAATCTGCTATGCCGATTTTTCCGTAGTCGTGCAAAATTGCAGATACGTGCAACACATCGAGATCAGTTTCTGCAAACCCCAGTATGCGTCCAATTCCGGTAGCGAATTTGGCAACCCGGACCGAATGGCCCGCAGTCAGCGTATCGCGGGCATCAATTGACGCCGCCAAAACTTCCAGAATACTGTGAAATTGCTTATCGCTATCCTTAAGCAAGATCGCGTTTTCGATGCTGATCGAAATGACATTAGCGATGTTGGTCAACATCTCGACGTCCTGTTCGCTAAAGTCCCCTGTTAACTTGTTGATCGCCTGTATCGCACCCAGTACCTCGCCGTTAGAACCATGTAACGGTATGCACAATATATTTCGGGTGTGATAACCGGTTAGCTTGTCAAACGAAGAATCAAAGCGTTGGTCGCATGCGGTATCGGGAATCAGCAACATCTGATTGGTCAGCGTAACCAGCCCGGCGATGCCAAGTTTTACGCACAGGGAAATTTTTTGATTTTCAAGCCCCTCAGCATGCAGCACCACAAGCTGACCACCAGCCTTGTCCATTACGAAAACCGAACATCGGTCAAAGCCGATTTTCTCGTGCAAGGAAGCCATTTCATCGCCTGCGCGCTGTGCATCCAGCCCCCCGGCTTGTATCAGTTCAGCCAATTTTTGAACGGCGGCAGTAAGATTTTTTTCATCCTCCTTGCTGAACCGCCCCGTATTTTTGTTCAGCAACTCCACACCACCCAGCGCCACACCACCGCCATCGAGAATGGGCGCGGCCAGGATACTGTCGGTTTTGTATCCGGTCAGTTTATCGATACCCGAATTAAAATAGGGATGCTGATAGGCATTGACGATGTTCTGCATTTTTCGTTGCAGAATGGCCGCGCCGACGATACCCATCCGTAACGGCACAACGATGGCGTTATCTTCAACACCTTGGGCAAAACATGCGCACAATTGCATTGTTTCCTGGTCAAGAAGAAACAGCGTACTGCGGTCAACACACAACAACTTCGACACCTCGCGCATAATAATATCGGGCAGGCGGTTGGTATCACGTTCCGATCCCACCAGGCGGTGTATCTCCATAAGTTGCCGATAGCGCCTGAGTTGCTCCTGTGTGACTGATTGCTGATTACTTTGCATGACGACCAACTCCGTTGTAGACCGGTTTAGATATGCATTGCACTACAGGTTAGGCCAGCTATAACATCAGACATCGGATTAAAAGACAGCCTTTACCCGGCCCGGTCGTTAGCAGTCGATGATTCGTATCATCAATTGCCAAACCCTGTGTTACGCATAATATCCCCACCGTAATTTTTTTGTAGATAAATTATCAGTGTCGTTGAAGCATAGGCTCAACACCCACCCGGACCCTCAAACTGTCCGCGCAAAGGCGCGCTTCACTCATGCTCTGGTACGGCCCCGCCTGTATGCGCACCAGATCGTTTTTCCTGAACAGACTGAAAGGTTTACCGACATCGCCCAGTTTAGCTGTCAATAGCGCCATGAATTTTTCAGCCAGCCTTTCCGATCTGAATGCACCGAGCTGAACATAGATATTGTCCGATACGGAGGGTGTCTTGTCCGGCACGACGACAGGTTTATCCTGCAACGGAACGACAGTGCCCGACACAGACGTCTCAGAGACAACCGGGGCAGCATGAACGACCGCTGCGGCATTCGCTGCAATCTTCATATTCACCCTGTCTGGGCTGGCTTCAATACGCTTGTTTGCAGCGGCTATTTGTTCAGGGGTCATTTGTTTAATTAAATCCCGAAACAGTGCCTTGGCCGTTTCGTGACCGCGGCCCCGGGCAAGTTTTGCCCAGCGGTATGCTTCGACAAAATCCTGCGTTACGCCCTCCCCCTTGGCATACAACACAGCCAGATTAAATTGCGCCTGCGCCTCCCCCTGGATAGCCGCAAGACGAAACCACCTGACGGCCTCGATCTCATTCTTCGACACACCTTCACCATCGGCATAGGCTACGCCGAGATTGAGCTGCGCGATGGCAAGCCCCCGTTCAGCCGCCGCACGGTACCACCCCGCTGCCTCGGTTTGATTTTTCGCAACACCCAGCCCTGCGTCAGACATCATCCCCAGATTGAACTGAGCCTGCGCAATCCCCTGCCGCGCGGCAAGCCGATACCACTTGGCCGCCTCGACATAGTCCTGTGCCACTTCTTGCCCCTTTAAGAACAAGTTGCCCATATTCAATTGTGAATCTGCATTGCCGGCTGTCGCCCGTGCATGAAGCTCACGCAATGCCTGCGGGTTGTTGCCGGTGGCAGACAGATCCTGCTCAAAATCGGCCCGGGCGGCAGAACAGGTCAGGATAAGCAAAATGAGGAATACTGTTTTTACCATGAGTTGCTCTATGCTCGTCCTAAATTTTTCAAAATTCAAACAGATGATTAAACCAGCGGGTGCAGCTTACCAACTGTGTTCAGTCAGTGCCATTTAAACACTAAATATAAGTCGATGTTTTAAAACACCATGCACATCTCGCGCACAACACCTGCCCCGGCATTTCGCTGCCCCGAACACTCTCACTGTGGTACTCTACTGCACTCGCTGATAAAGAAGTAAAATTACCTTACCCGTTCTTAAACTACCACGCAAGCTTGCCCAACAGCGTCCCTCCGCTGCCAAATGACTTTCATCACCGGCATTCCCGTCTGCAGATCAGAAGTTTTTAGCCGGACTTACCTGTTTTGATCCAAAGATTTTAGCCTGCAGCACATCTGCCCCGTGCCTGCAGAACAAGGAAGATACAGCATGAACTCAGACCGGATAAAAATGCGCCAGCTGTTAAGAACGGATGCAGAAAAAGTGCTTTCCAGCTTATCGCCAAGCGTTACGACGGCGCTGCCTGCCGAAGTGCTGCTGCATGAACTCCTCGTGCATAAGGTCGAACTGGAGGTGCAGAACGAAGAGTTGCGAAGAGCCAATATCTCAATGGAAGAGGCTCGTGATCGATATATGGATCTCTATGAATTTTCTCCACTCGGTTATATCACCATCGACAGAAAAGGTCTGATCAGCGAAATCAATCTGACGGGTGCTTCATTACTGGGCGTTGAGCGCACAAAACTGCTCAAACGTCGTTTTGCAAAGCATGTTGCCGCAACAGACAAGGATCGTTGGCATCGCCTTTTCATGAACATCATGGAAAGCACTGATACTGAAAAACATGAGTTTGATCTCGAAATAATGCGAGCCGGAGCCCCTGTATTTCCTGCACGCATTGACTGCCTGCGCGTTGTATTAAAGGCCGGCTCCCCGACAATGCGCCTCTCCCTGCTCGACATCAGCAAGATCAGGCAGGATGAGACTCAAACCAGACTGGCCGCCATCGCCTTCGGGGCACCGTATGGCATGATGATCACCGATGCAAATTTAAATATCCTCCGGGTAAATCCGGCTTACACCGCCATCACAGGCGACGCCGAAACTGATGTTATCGGCAAGAAGCCGCGCCAGCTCAAATCAAAGCTGCAAAATGCAGATTTTTATGCCGCGATGTGGGAGAGTGTCCACCAGACAGGCGGCTGGGAGGGCGAAATACAAAGCCGTCACAACAAGGGTAGGACTGACTTGGTGCAAATCACCCTCACTGCGGTGAAAGGCTCGGACGACGTCATTACCAACTACCTGATCACCCTGTCCAGCCTCAACGCGAATAAGTAAGGCGGATTAACCGGCATACCGTATGTGATGATCTCATCGTATGCTCACCTGCCCGGCCGCAAGTTTACGATGCAATAGATGACTGTGCACAATCCAGCCCGACACAAATCCGATTAACAAGACAAAAAACATCAGCAGAGAACTCGACATTGATGCTCTCCAATACAGGAAGCTAATCTCGACCACGGCCACATTTTGAGCGATAAACAACACCGCGAGGCTGGAAAGAATCAGTATCACAACTAACTTTAAATTCATTTTGCCCCCTCGCAATTACGCTTCAGGTGCAGGTCGGGATGAATTCCGACCTGCAGACCCGATAACACTGTGGACAGGCGCCCGCCCTACTTGAATTTGGAATGAGCCTCAGCCACACCATTTTTGAGATCTTCCCAGATTTTATCAGCCGTTTCCTTGACCTGCCCCCACGCTTCGCCTGTGGACTTTTCCAGTTCCAGCATTTTTTCAGACGCGACACGCTGCTTGACCCGCAGCTCCTGCAAAGCCTCGGCTCGCTTGACCGCCATGTCAGCCCCCGCATTTTCAACACGCGCTTCCAGTAAATTAATCTGGGCGGTCCATTCTTTCAATTGCGCCGCCATTTTTTGCTTATATGCGTCCTGAATTTCCATGATTTACTCCTGAGTGGTTAAGGGCTGGCGACGCTATTTGTTCGACTTGATATCGAGGCGATTGATCACCTCATTTACCCCGGAAACGGCAGCCGTCAATGCCCGGGCCCGGTCGCTATTCTGCTGAGTATCAACCGATCCGCTCAGGGTCACGACACCTTTGATGGTATCAACACTGATTTGCAGTGTTTTCAAACCTGGTTCGGCGAAAATAGCCGCTTTTACCCTGGTCGTAATCTCTGCGTCATTGATACCCACGCCGGCTTTATTACCTTGTTCATCCAGCTTGTCAGCGACCTTATCGGCTGTATCGGATATTTTATTGCCGGCATCGCTTGCGGCCTGATCGATTTTCTTGCCGGCGTTCTCAGCAGGCCCGGGCTTGTCACAGGCGGCCAAACCGCCCAGCAACAACATCGTAACGCCGACTAATTTCAAATTTTTTAACGCTTTCATTTGCTATCCTTTCAAAACGGGTTCATATCGCCTGAACGATGGATGGCCAGGCCAATCGAAGAGCACCAGACGCTCCTGAACAAACTTCAGGAAATCGCCTGACGACTAATCGGGAGAAACAATTAATTGGCGGTACGCGTAGCGGTGACTTCAACTTCTACACGGCGATCCGGTGCCAAACAGGCAATCAGGGCACGTGTTACTTTATTACCTTTGCATTCACCAGCCTTTGTCACAGGCTCTGCTCCGTCCACACCTTTAGCCTCAATTTTGCCTTCCGGAATCCCTTCAGATTCAACCAGATAAGCCTTGACAGCTTCAGCCCTGCTTGTCGAAAGCTTCATATTATAGGCATGTGAACCAATCCGGTCGGTGTGCCCTGTAACCATGATCACAGCAAAATCACTCCCCCTAAGATCGGTGGAAAACTTATCCAGCGCCTGTTGACCTGAAGGTTTAACAGTCGATTTCCCAAAGTCGAACAGAGAGTCGGCTGATGAGTCCGCAGAAAAAACTACCTTTCTGGACACGGGTTCTGGCGGCGGAATCACAGGCACGGGTTCCGGTGCAACAGCAACCGGTTCAGGTTTCAGCGAACGATAAGCCGGAGCCGGAGCCGGTTTTTCAACACCGAACCGGTAGACCAGGCCCAGCGAATACATATCGATGTCGCCCTTATTGCCAATGGCATCATTGATCCGGTAGCGTTCCACTTCAGCGCGCATCGCAAGCGATTCGGTAAAATCGTACTGAACCCCGGCGCCTAATTTGTAGTTTATTTGATTCTTGCTGGGATTTACATTCACTGGAATAGCAATGACCCCGGCCCCGGTTCCGCTAAAAGAGGTTCTGGCCTGAGCGTAGTTCAAGCCAAGCCTGCCAAACACTGAAAACTGCTCGGTAACAGGCAGTGTGCCAACCGCGTCAAGATTCACACCTTGCAGCCTGACATTGCCGTTCAAGCTACCTGCCGGCAGCGTAGTCATGGCAAAACCGAAACGTCCCAGATCGAAATATCCGCCTTCCAGTGAAAAATTCTTGTTGATGCGATAACCGCCAAAAAGCTTGTAGCCGGTGTTTCTGTTTTTATCGCTGATCGCTGTCGTGGTGAGACCGAGTGTCTGCAGCTGAGCGATGTTGCGCGTATCGTCGATTTTTGCTCTGGACTGGCCAATGTTAGCCCCGACATACCAGCCTGCATCGTCCGCCACTGCGAATGGACTGACGATTACAGCAAGTGCTGCCAATCCCAACGTCCCTGTCGTTTTTGCTAATTTCATGATTTTCTCCAAAAGTTAGCGTGACTTAACTTTGTCTTGATTAGTAAAGGTCGGCAAAGCCACCGACCCTTGTTTTAACTACTGACATCCTACTGAGGTACGGTAACGATATTGGTACCAGTCAATGTGATCGCGCCACTCACCAGACCGAGCGCGCCTGCCAACGCTCTGCCCTGCAGGTTGGCGAAGCCATTCAACGTAATTACATGGCCTGCCAGGATGGTTCCCTGGAAGAAGGTACTCGCACCTATCGTCGCATTGTCCACCACCCAATAGACATTTTTAGCCTGAGCGCCTCCTTGCAGAACAACGCTACCGGTAGTCGAGGTAATCCCGGATGGGCCAACTAGTGTTGAGCGAATCACAAAGATCGCATTCGCATTGCCCTTTGCATCGAGCACCAGGGGACCCAAGGTATTACTGAGTCCATAGGTATTAGGACTCGTATATAAACCAGGGCTCAGAACATACCCGCTCAAATCGGTTGCAGCAGTAAAAGTACCTCCCGGTTGATTGGCTGCATTGGCGATTGTCGTCAGCGCTGTCACTGGTGCCACGCGGGTATTGAGATCGAGGAACGCCGCATTCAGGTCGGTTTGAAGTTGCCCCAACTGCACGAGAGATAAAGTTGCGATGCCATTATCGGTCGTGTGTATCAGCCCGGGGGTCACACCGGAACTGTTGGTCACCGCAGTTGCAGTCAGGTTTGGCGCAACACCACCATCCTTCGTGTTCGGTCCAACTACAGATGCAAGAACACCACCAGGCAACGCGACATCTCCATAAATATGACCACCCGCATTGATGGTCATTGCATCCCACGCCATAATTCCGTACGTGGCTGCTGTTTTAAGGTTAGGCGCCGGAGTAACAGGTCCGGTATTAACTGCGGTTACGGTCAATTGGACACCACCTGCGGCTGGAAATAGTGGCGAGGTCTTGCCGCCGTAACTGGCCCTGATGTTTGTTGTACCTGCTGTCAATCCGGTAGCCAGACCGGCAACCGGATTAGCGGCAACGGCAGTAGTGGCAGATGTCCAGGCGGTACCGATGTTTCCTGTCACATCAAGGGATGAGCCATCACTCAAGATCGCAGTCGCCGTATATTGTTGGGTAGCACCAACCACTATTGAGGCCGCTGCAGGTGTCACACTGATTGACGTCACTGTTGCTGCGGTCACAGTCAAGGTGGCAGACGTCGCAACAATGGCACCGAAGGAGGCATGAATGGTCGCTGAACCGACAACCTTACCGGTCGCCAAACCACCATTGATACCGTCCACCGAGAGTGTGGCGACACCAACGGCCGGGGCGACATCAATCGCGGTCCATGCGGAGGTCGTCGTCCTGTCAAAGGTTGTCCCATCGCTGAATGTCTCAATCACCGCAAACTGCTGGGTACCACCGACAGGTATTGAGGCCGTTGTCGGCTTCACCACCAGGGACACAAAGGTTGCGGCGTTCACCGTCAAGTTGGCAGGCGTCGCAACTTGAGCACCGAAGGTGGCGTTGATGATAACCGGGGTTCCTCCGGGGGTGACCGTGACGCCGGTAGCAAGACCGGTAGCAGCCCCAACGGTGGCGTTTGCTGCGCTGGCACCGGTTGTAGTCCAGGCGGAAGTCGTTGTCCTGTCGAAGGTTGTCCCGTCGCTAAAGGTCTCAATCGCCGCAAATTGTTGGGTGCCACTCACCGGGATTGACGCAGTTGCAGGTATCACCTTGAAGGAAACTGATGTTGCTGCATTCACAATCAAGGTAGCAGGTGTCGCAACCAGAGCACCGAAAGTAGCATTGACGATGACAGGTGAACCTGCAGGAGTGACCGTTACACCGGTAGCAAGACCGGTTGCGGCGCCAACAGTGGCATTTGCAGCACTAACACCGCTGGTAGACCAAACCGAAGTCGTTGTCCTGTCCTGGATTGACCCGTCGCTAAAAGTCTGAATTGCCGCGTATTGCTGGACACCCGAAACCGGTATGGTGGCCGTTGTCGGCGTCACTTTGAACAACACGGGGGTTGCTGCATTCACCGTCAAATTCGCTGTCGCGGCCTTGTTTCCGAAAGTGGCTGTGATAAGCGATGTACCTGCGACTACTCCGGTAGCAACGCCCGTGGCCGGAACAATGGTGGCAACTCCAGGCGCACCTGAAGTCCAGCTGGCAGACGCCGTTACATTTCTGGATGACCCGTCGCTATAGGTCGCAATCGCCGTAAATTGTTGAACACCCGTAATCGGTATTGAGGCCGTTGCAGGCGTTACTGAAAGAGAAGCTATGCCTGGCAGACCCAAAATCGGGGCTCCGCCACCACCACCGCCGCCGCATCCGGCTGTCAAAGCAGCCAGCAGTAATGCCATTAACCACATCAGTGGTCTAGTAACGCCGTCAAGTTTACTCATTTTATTCCCCTTAATTTAATCCTGAAATCATCGATGCAACCGCACCGACTCTCTACTGCCATTTTTCCTGATTCGCTACGCAATACCCGCTGCTGACATGCTTCACAAATGTGCGAACCGTCGTCCGCGCCAATTCAGAATCGAATCAACCAATACAAATTGGTCACACATGTCGCTCTTATCCCATGACCGTACATTGATCACTGTGCGCTATCGCACATAGAGAAAACTAATTGCCGCAAGCTGCACAGACCGTTAAAAAACAGCGCGGGGACGTTTATTTCACGGTTACTTAAAAAATTAAATCGTGCGTTATGTGCGTCACCGTACAGCCTGCAGCGGTCTGTTCAAGAAAAATGGCCTGACCATAAGCAACATCTTTTAAGTGATGAGCTAAGCGTATCCGGATGCACCCGGTTTCATGGCACAGGTTGGCTTTCCCATGCCGTCGGCTGTTGTATCCAGAAGAGGTTTAAAAGAAAGGAGAGCGATATGTACGTCCACATTTCCGGTTCCATGCATGCCGACGCGCTGCATGTATATTTTGGACTGGTATTCGCAGCGCTGGTTTTTACATCGCGCGGAGCCCAGTCCGAGGAAAGCTTTTTTTCCTCCGACCTTGAGCTTGCAACCGCCCGGTTCGCGGTTTCAAATAATGACCCGCTACAGGCCGCAAGGCTCAGTGCGAGTGTTGCGTTGTCCCGCTCGGAAGACGCTTTTGCTGACAGATCATGGCTGGGAAGTACGCCACGGCTGCAGGTTTTTGCCGGGACTAAACAGCAAAACAACTGGTCTACAGATACGCCATGGAAACTCGCTCCCGAGAATGAGCATGTTTCATTGATTCCCCTGCTTCGCTACGAATCGAAAGAAGACCGGTTTGTGATCAAGCCAAGACGCCATTCAATAACGGTTTTATGGCAAAAATCGTTTCGATGAAAATCTGCCATGTGTCGCGCTAGCCTTATCAACTCAAACCTTCACCCTATCCTGAGGGGCTTATGCTGCGGCGCATTGCTCGTTGCACCGCAACCCGGCTGGGCTGTCGGCACACCTTCCGGCACCACCATTTCCAATACATCGACCTTACACTACGTGATCGGCATCAGCCCGCCGTCCACCGTCAGCAGCAACACAGTGTCGTTTCTGGTGGATCAAAAAGTGAATCTGATCGTTGCCGAAATTAGCGGGTCGGCCACTTCTGTGAATAAAGGACAAACCGGCGCTGTGACCAGATTCTCTGTGACCAATTTGGGTAATGATCTGCAAGGATTTAAATTAACAGCCGCTTTGGCCTCTGCAAACCCAGCGGGGCCACCCCCTTTTGCGACCAACGACTTCAGCGCAACGGGATTAGCCGCCTATACGGACGTAAACAACAATGGCATTTATGAACCCCTGATCGATACAGCCACGTCGATCCCAAGCTTAGCCGCAGGTGTTTCCAGGCAAGTGTTTATCGTCGGCAACATCCCGGCAAGCGTACTCAACGGTCAGCAATCGGTTGTCAGTCTGGAGGCCATTGCGACAGCCCCGTTCAGCATGACTACGCTGGTCGCCACAGCGGGGCCGAACACCTCAGGCGTCGATATTGTGTTTGCAGATAACGCAGGCGTAGCAACCGGCGACATTGCGCGCGATGCAAGACATTCCGCGTTCGCCGCCTATCTCGCAGGCGGTATGAATTTGATATTAAGCAAGTCTGTTATCCGCGTGCAGGATCCTGGCGGCACGACGACGCTGATGCCTGCAGCGATTATCACCTACCAGATCGTGGCGACACTTGCAGGTTCCGGCACCGCAGGCGGCCTGGTAATAACCGACCCGCTGCCTGCCAACACCACTTATGTAGCGAATAGCATCGTGGTAAACGGCATCGCCAAAACCGATGCAGCGGATGCCGATAATGCTCAGTTCATCACTGCCAGCCAAACCATTTCCATTTCACTGGGGAATGTTGCCTCCCCGGCAAATGCTGTCATTACCTTTCGCGCAACGATTAACTGATTTTTAAGGAGTCTGCCATGTATTTCTACCGATTATTGCTCACCGCTAACCTGCTCATCCTGCTGGGCGGATTTTCGCTCAACTCACAAGCCGCCGAGGCAACAATCAAGGTCGCCAGCATCGCCGAAATGGACGTCGAAGTGATCAAAAACGGGATCAGGCAGATCAAACGCGGTGCGCCGGACAAAGCCGTTCCCGGCAGCGAGGTGATATTCACCAACAGGTTCGAAAATGTCAGCAACAAAACGGCAAGCGACATTGTCATCGACAACCCGATCCCGTCCAACACCGAATACAAAGCCGGCAGCGCGTTCGGCAAGGATTGTGCGATTTTATTCTCGGCAGACGGCGGCAAGACGTTTGGCGTTGCACAAAGCATCAAATTCAAAGCGGCTGATGGCCGTGAATACAACGCACTGCCCGGTCAATACACGAACATCCGCTGGACTTACACAGGAAAACTGCTTCCCGGAAAAACCGGCGAAGTCGGTTTTCGCGCAGCGATCAAGTAGACGACGTGATCATGAATTCTCTCTGCTCAAAGAAGCCAGTGCGTACCCACAGAGGCTATGCAATGCCGAATCCACCGTGGACAGGTTCGCCATTTGCAGGATCAGCATCAAGCTGCCGCACGAATGCCGCGTATTTGTTGATTTTTAAACTTTCTAAAGGAGAGCGAACATGAAAAAGCATAGCCGCCCGCCCGGACTCGCCGCTCTGATGAAACCACTAGCCATTCGACTACGCTATCAAAAGACGATAGCCAAGTCGCTAGTTATGTTGACCGGTGCAACGTTACTCGGATTAGTCTCACAAAGCGCACTGGCCGTAGGGACGGCTTCTGGCACCCTGATCTCCAACATCGCCACTTTAGCCTACTCCGTGGGTGGTGTTGCACAAACCAGCATCGGATCTTCTCTGCTGGGCAATACCTCCGGAGCCGGAACCGCAACGACGTTTTTAGTCGATAACAAAGTCAATCTGACCGTAGTAGGCGGAGGTATCACGACGGTTACGCCCGGACAAGTTGGCGGAGTCAGCACCTTTATTGTGACCAATCAGGGTAACACGGTGCAGGATTTTTCACTTACGCCAGCCAACAATATCACCGGTACGGTGCTGGGTGCCAATACCGATAACTTTGACGGTACCGGTCTGATTGCGTTT
>JBAZCE010000041.1:0-15161 GCA_041671105.1 Gallionella sp. | reverse complement strand
GACCCTGCCGCTCAACAGCCAGAGACTGGGCGCGGTAAGGCAGCATTTCAGCGGGCCGTTCGATGCCGACGCGTTGCTGCTGTTCACCGAGGAACGCGCGCTGGAGATCGTTCGCGACATGATGGGCTCACACGTCAGCGTTGAAGAGCTGGCCGAATATGGACAGGAAGCGATGTGCGAACTGGGCAACATCATATTGAACTCCTGCCTGTCGGCGATGGCCGATGTGCTTGGTCTGACGCTGGAAAGCTCCCTGCCGCAGTATTCTGTCGATACCCCCGATGCGATTCTGCAAAAACTGGTCGCGGAGACCAACCAGCCGGTCATGCTGGCGCTGCATATCGACCTGGCAATCGAGAAACGTCAAACACAGGGCTGCCTGGTTTTTCTGCTCAGTACGCCGTCGCTGCAGGAACTCTTCGTGCACATCGACCGTTTCATCGGCGGCATCTGAACCGGACATGAACCAGCCCCCGAACAGCCTGATCTTCGATGCAATCTGGGATGCCCTCAACCTGGGCCTGATTCTGCTCGACGAGCAGGGCCGCGTGAAGCTATGGAATGACTGGATGGCCAGGCATAGCGGCATTTCCGCCGCACTCGCCACCGGCCACTCGCTCGATACGCTGTTTCAAAACGAGATAAACGCCTCGTTCAAAACGGCGCTCAAAAACGCGCTGTCGCATAAATTGCCCATCGTCTTATCCAACGCGCTGCACCGCTCGCCTCTGCCGCTTTATCCGATACCCGCCGCCGCACAGGCACGCATACAACAATCGATTGCGATCACTCCGATCATCGATCCTTCCGGCGCGTACTCTTGCCTGATCCAGGTCACCGATGCCAGCATGTCGGTCAATCGCGAACGGGTGCTGAAACTGCATTCTGAAAAGCTGGGCATCGACGCGACCACAGACAGCCTGACAGGAGCGTTCAACCGGCGCTTTTTTGATGAACGCTATAGAGTCGAGTTCGGACGTGCGCAGCGACAGGGCACGCCCTTTTCCCTGCTCATGCTGGACATCGATTTTTTCAAGGGCTATAACGACAACTATGGTCACCCCGCCGGAGATCGTGTACTGATCAGCGTTGTACAAGCGATCAAACTGCAGTTGAACCGCGCCACCGATGTATTGACGCGCTACGGCGGCGAGGAGTTTGCGGTGATTTTGCCCGACTGCGGGGCGGAGGGCGCTCACGCCGTGGCAGAGATGCTGCGCGCAACGGTGGCCGACCTGAACATCCCGCATTGCAAATCCAAAATTGCCGATCATATAACGCTCAGCATCGGCATCACCACGCTAGCACCCGGCACAAAATGCAACCCAACCTGCATGCTGGAAACGGCGGATACCGCGTTGTACAACGCCAAGCACAGCGGACGAAACTGCGTCAGATACACCATTACACCGGAGTGCAAAAAGCCTTGCCCGGCTGACTCCTTACAACCCCACATGCCTGACTGACAGAATGACGCTTGCCTTTGTCGCGTTTTTTGTCAAGAATGGCGACATCTAACGGACATGGCAAGTAGCCACCCAAAAAAATGAAGCTTGCCATGCGCGTACCCTCACCACAATCCTCTCCCGCATGCGGTAGAGGAGGCGAACGAAGCGCTACGCGAGTTTCACGCTAACGAAAGTGAAGTCATGCCAGAAAACTTAACTACCGATTTTTCCCTGCCCGCCACCGGTGGCGGCACCTTCACGCCGGGCTCTGCCAGCGGCAAAAACCTGGTGATTTTTTTCTACCCCAGGGACAACACGCCGGGCTGCACCACCGAGGCGCAGCAATTCCGCGACCTGCATGCACAATTTACCCAAGCCAATTGCGTCGTCGTCGGGATATCCCGCGACAGTCTCAAGTCGCATGAGAATTTCAAGGCAAAATTCACGCTCCCCTTTGAACTGCTGTCCGATACTGACGAGACGGTGTGCAATCTGTTCGGCGTGATGAAACAGAAGAACATGTATGGTAAACAGGTGCGCGGCATCGAGCGCAGCACCTTCGTCTTCGACGGCGCAGGCCAGCTGCGCCGGGAATGGCGCGGTCTGAAGGCCGACGGACACGCACAAGAAGTTTTGGATTTCATTACAACTCTAGCCTGAAGGAAAGTCATGCCCCAACGCAAAGATACCAAGCTGTTTGTTCTGGACACCAACGTGTTGCTGCATGACCCGACCAGCCTGTATCGCTTCGAGGAACACGACATCTGTCTGCCGATGTTCGTTCTGGAAGAGCTGGACAACAAGAAAAAAGGCATGACGGAAGTCGCGCGCAATGCGCGCCAGGTCAGCCGTTTCCTCGATGAGATCGTCAACGATGCGCCGCGCAACATCGAGGAAGGGATTTCTCTCAAATCCGATGCACACAAAAACAGCACCGGACGCCTTTACCTGCAAACCAGCTTCATCAAACAGGAACTGCCGCACCATCTGGAACTGGGCAAGGCCGACAATGCGATTTTAGGCGTAGTCATCGGATTGCAGCAGCAGCATCCCAAACGTTCGGTGATACTGGTCAGCAAAGACATCAACATGCGCATCAAGGCGCGCGCACTGGGACTGGAAGCGCAGGACTATTTCAACGACAAGGTACTCGAAGACACCGACCTGTTATATAGCGGCGTACTGGAGCTGCCGGGGGACTTCTGGGAAACCCACGGTACGAACATGAAGTCCTGGCTGAAGGACGGCCACACCTACTACCAGATAAACGGCCCGCTGTGCGCCGCGTTTTTCATAAACCAGTTCGTCTACAAGGAAGATGACGCGCCTTTTTATGCGCTGGTGCTGGAGCAAAGCGACACGACCGCGCTGCTGCGCACGCTGACCGACTATACCCACAGCAAAAACAATGTGTGGGGCATCGTGGCACGCAATCGCGAACAGAACTTCGTGCTCAATCTGCTGCTGGATCCCGAAATCGATTTCGTCACCCTGCTCGGACAAGCCGGCACCGGAAAGACGTTGCTGACGCTGGCGGCGGGGCTGATGCAGACGCTGGAATCCAAGCTCTATACAGAAATCATCATCACCCGCGTCACGGTGCCGGTCGGTGAAGACATCGGCTTCTTGCCCGGCACCGAAGAAGAAAAGATGACGCCGTGGATGGGCGCACTGGATGACAATCTGGATGTACTGAACAAGACCGACGAGGAAGCCGGCGACTGGGGCCGTGCCGCCACGCGCGATTTGATCCGTTCACGCATCAAGATCAAGTCACTCAATTTCATGCGCGGCCGCACTTTCCTTAATAAATACATTATCATAGACGAGTCGCAGAACCTTACGCCGAAGCAGATGAAAACGCTGATCACGCGCGCAGGTCCCGGCACCAAAGTCGTATGCATGGGTAATATCGCACAGATCGACACGCCCTATCTCTCGGAAGGCAGTTCGGGCCTGACCTATGTGGTCGACAGATTCAAGGGTTGGGAGCATGGCGGTCACATTACGCTGCTCAGAGGCGAACGATCGAGACTGGCGGATCATGCCGGCGAAGTTCTTTAAGGGCGATTCATGAATCGCCCCTACGGTGAAGACATCTGAAACAATGCACAATATAGAAAAATCCGATGCCGAATGGCGCGCCGAACTGACTCCTGCCCAATACCAGGTATGCCGTCAGTGCGGCACAGAGCCCGCTTTCACCGGGGAATACCGGGATTGCCATGAGGCCGGCATTTATCGGTGCGCCTGCTGTGCCGCAGCCCTGTTCGATTCATCCGCCAAGTTCGATTCAGGATCGGGATGGCCAAGCTTCTGGCAGGCCATTTGTAACGAAAATATTGCAATCAGCATAGACACCAGCCACGGCATGCGTCGAGATGAAGTAAAATGCGCAAATTGCGGCGCACATCTGGGTCACGTATTTCCCGATGGCCCGAAACCCACCGGACTGCGCTTTTGCATTAACTCTGCATCACTGACTCTCGATAGAAAATAAACCATGAAACTTCTGTTCGATGTTTTTCCCGTAATACTGTTCTTCATCTTTTTTAAATTCGGCAATTTACACCCCGAGACGGCGACTGCGATCCTGGCGTCGCTGAACATTGTGCTTGGAGAAGATGCCAAGCCCGCAATTTTTCTGGCCACCCTTGTTTCGATCATTGCCACCACCCTCCAGATCATCTGGACGAAATACCGGCACGGCCAGGTAGACAGCATGCTCTGGGTAAGCTTTGTCGTCATCGGCGTGTTCGGCGGCGCCACCCTGATATTTCACAACGACACCTTCATCAGATGGAAACCCAGCGTGCTTTACTGGCTGTTTGCAGGAACACTGCTGGGATCGCGTTATCTGTTCCATAAAAATTTGATCCGCAGCATGCTGAGCAAAAAAATAGCCCTGCCGGTGCGCGTATGGAACTCCCTCAATCTGATGTGGAGCCTGTTCTTTGCGGTACTGGGATTCATCAATCTGTACGTGGCCTACCATTTTTCCATCGACACCTGGGTCGATTTCAAACTGTTCGGCTTCACCGGGCTGATGCTGATCTTCATCCTGGCGCAAAGCGCATGGCTGGCAAAGTATATGGTTGAAAAAAAGGAAGAGAACTGATGTTGTACTCAATCACAGGTCAGGATTTTCCGGATAGTCTTGAAAAGCGCATCGCATCGCGTCCCGCGCATGTCGCGCGACTGCAAACATTGCAGGCCGAGGGCCGTCTGCTGCTGGCCGGCCCTTATCCTGCCGTGGATGCTGAAGATCCCGGTGTTGCGGGTTACACCGGCAGCCTGATTGTGGCCGAGTTTGCATCGTTGCATGACGCACAGACCTGGGCGGATGCCGATCCTTATCTGGCCGGCGGCGTCTACCGGCAAGTTGACGTGCGCCCATTCAGAAAGGCATTCCCGGCATGAGCCGCATCGCTGCGATGCGCGCTCGCCTGGCGGTACTTAATCCGAGCTCTGTTGAAATCATCGACGAGAGCCATAAGCACGCGGGACATGCAGGCAGTCGCGACGGTGCCGGCCATTACCTGTTACAAATTGTCACAACAGAGTTCACCGGCAAGAGTACGTTAGCACGTCACCGTATGATATATTCAGCGCTGGGGGAGATGATGAAGCACGAAATACATGCACTCAACATACAGGCGGATACGCCGGGCGAAGTTTGAATTTTTTATCTATCTTATAAAGGACTCACATGTTGAAAAACCATAAATTTGCAGCACTGGCTATCCTCGCGGCACTGTCGATCACGCCGGCATTTGCCGAAGACAAGTCCGCCGCCGTGGTCAACGGCGTAGCGATTTCCCAGGAACGCCTCGAAATGAACGTAAAGGGTGCGCTGGCGCAAGGGCAGACTGACACACCTGAACTTCGTAAAGCCATTCGCGATGACCTGGTCAGCCGCGAAGTCATGGCGCAGGCAGCAACCAAAAGCGGCCTGGATAAAAATTCTGAGATAGCGGAACAAATTGAGATGGCCAGGCAACAAGTGCTGGTCAATGCCTTTGTTCAGGACTTCCTGAAGAAGAATCCAGCCAGTGAGGCGCAACTTCAGGCCGCGTTTGAATCCCTCAAAGCCAAGCTCGGCGACAAGGAATACAGCGCACGCCACATCCTGGTTGCAACCGAAGCGGAAGCAAAAGATATCATCGCCAAACTCGGCAAGAAGGCAAAATTCGAACAGCTGGCCGCCAAGTCCATGGATACCGGCTCTGCCGAACGCGGCGGCTCGCTGGGCTGGACCGTGCCTAAAAACTTTGTCGAACCGTTCGCCAATGCATTGCTGAATCTGAAAAAGGGCGAATACACCAAGGAACCCGTACAGACCCAGTTTGGCTGGCATGTCATCCGTCTGGACGATGTGCGCGCGCTGAAAGTGCCTTCGTATGACGAAATCAAACCGCAACTGCAACAACGCCTGCAACAGCAAGCAATCCAGAAAGCCGTCGCCGACTTGCGCGCTTCTGCCAAAATCGACTGATTAGTTTAGTCTTGCAGTAAACAAAAAGGACACCCGCGGGTGTCCTTTTTTACGTTTGACACTCCCGGATTGCGGTGTTACCTTGGTAACACTTTTAAGGAGTGAACAACGATGGCAACCACCACCCTGAAATTACCTGATGAATTGAAAGCGCGCATTTCGTTCGCGGCGCATGCCTCCGGCAAAGCACCGCACGCGTTTATGATTCAGGCCCTGACGGCACAAACAACACTGTTTGAACAGCGCCAGGCGTTCATTCAATCAGCCATTGATGCGGAGCAGGAAGTCGCCGAACATGGCCTGGTTTATGAAGCCGATGAGTTTTTTAGTTACCTTGATGAAAGGCTTGATGGCAAGCGGGTCGAGAGGCCTGAGTCCAAGAAACTCTGATGGCACGTCTTGTCTTAGCCCCGAAAGCAGCGCAAGACCTTACGCGTCTGACCGGGTTTCTGCTCGACAGGAATCCACTCGCCGCACGCGAAACTGTGGGTGTTTTGAAAAACGGGCTAAGTATTCTGAAGCTGCACCCGTTGATTGGCCACACCGTCGAACAGGGCTATCGTGAGTTGGTGATTTCGCGCGGGCACACAGGTTATGTGGCACTGTACACCTTTGACGACACACGCAATGTAGCGCTGATCCTTGCCATCCGCCACCAGCGCGAGTGCGGCTTTACAGATTGAGCACTAAGCGATATTCCGGCTCTTTTTGATCAGTTCGTGGGCTAACTGAATTTCCTTGGCCTGTTCGGTTGCCATCGCGATCATGTCTTGCGGCATTCCCTGCCCGATCAGCTTGTCGGGGTGATACTGACTCATCAGTTTACGATAAGCGCGCTTTATTTCGGCATCTGAGCTGTCTTTTGTAACGCCCAAAGCCTTATACGCATCCTCCAGCGCGGCGGCTTGGTTAACCTCTCCCCCGCCGAAGTGGGATTGATTCAGCACCATATCCAGAATATGCCTGAAGGCTGCCTGATCGTATCCCAGACGGGCCGCGATATCGGCGAGCAGCGCTTCTTCAGCCGGATGAAAATGCCCGTCCGCCAGCGCCATCACGATCAGATAAACCAGCAACACCTGCTTCAGATTCTTCGTGTTCCCGCAAACGCTCATGAATTTTGCGCAAGTCGGTGCGATGTCGAACTCAGGATACGCCCCTTGCTTGAACCAGCTAATCGCCTGCTGTCGATGCTCTGCCGTCATACCCAGCTTCTGCATGAACAGTTCGACATGCGCAATCTCCTCCTGAGTGACGACCCCGTCGGCCTTGGCCAGTTTGCCCATGGAAATGAACACGGTTTCCAGGAACACCGCCTGACGAAGCGCATTCTGCAACGGGTTCATTGCACCTAGCCCGTACGCCCTCATACGATCGAAGAATCCCCCGACAAAAAGGCCTAACAGCGCACCAAAAAAGCCCAAAAAATAAAAACCCGCAATGAAACCGATGAACTTGAACAAAGCAACTCCTGCGAAAAAATTTAGGAAAACGCGATGACGAACAAACCAGCGTCCCTCGTAAAAAATGCATTATACCGAAGACTTCTGCCTCAGCTTCGCAGAGACTCACATCCTGAATGTCCCAACCGACACCGACAGGTTATGCGCCTGCTCTTCCAGTGCGCCCGCCGCAGCCGCAGCCTGTTCGACCAGCGCCGCGTTTTGCTGTGTGACTTCATCCATCCGGGTGATAGCCAGATTGACCTGCTCGATACCGGCGCTCTGCTCACGCGAGGCTGAGGTAATCCCGGACATGATGTCGGTCACCCGGCGAATCGACGAGACGATTTCATCCATGGTTTGTCCTGCCTCGGCGACCAGACGGCTGCCGTCTTCGACCTTTTCCACCGAGTCGCCGATCAGCGTCTTGATTTCCCTGGCCGCTGCCGCCGAACGCTGGGCCAGATTGCGCACTTCGCCTGCCACCACCGCAAAGCCGCGCCCCTGCTCGCCGGCACGCGCAGCTTCAACCGCCGCATTGAGCGCCAGAATATTGGTCTGGAACGCGATACCGTCGATCACCGAGATGATGTCCACAATCCTGCGCGACGATTCGTTGATCGAATCCATGGTTGTCACGACCTGCCCCACCACAACACCGCCACGCGTTGCGATGTCCGATGCGCCGATCGCCAGCTGATTAGCCTGTTTTGCATTGTCGGCGTTCTGTTTCACGGTAGAAGTCAGCTCTTCCATACTGGTCGCAGTCTCTTCCAGACTCGATGCCTGCTGCTCGGTGCGTTGCGACAAATCGCTGTTGCCCGCAGCGATTTCCTTTGCTGCGGTATTGATAGTATCGGTTGCATCCCTGATCTGGCCGATGATTTCGCGAAGTTTATCGGAGGTCGTATTGGCATCGTTTTTCAATTGCCCGAAAGTGCCGCGGTATTCATTGGTAATCCTGTCCGTCAGATCACCGCGCGCAAGCGACTCCAGCATACGCACCACTTCCTGCAAGCTGCGATCCGATGTTTCCGTCAACTGATTGATGCCCTCAGCCAACTGCCTGAAGAAACCTTCCTTGCCTTGCATATTGATGCGCCGGGTAAAATCGCCCTGCACGGAGGCGGCGACAATATTGGCCACTTCCTTTTCGACGGCGACCTCGACGGTACGGTCTTTCCATTCCATTGCCGCGCCAAGTCGTGTGCCGCGCTCGTTGATCACCGGGTTGGCGATCAGCGCGAAGGTGCTGCCGTCCACCTCGATTTGTGTGCGATACGCGCTGCTCAAATTTTCCAGCATGGATTGCTGATGTGCCGGATTTTTGTGGAAACAATCTATGCTGCTGCCCATCAGTTTCGATGCATCGAAGGCCGGCAGAACTTTGCGAAGCACACTCTCACTGTTGTGCATCAGTTCATGCATCGCCTTGTTCATATAGATGATGTTGCGCTCGTTATCGGAAATCATCACGCTGGTGGACACATTGTCCAGACCGATCCTGATGCGCAGGTTTTCGTTGGAAACACGCAACGCCTCGGCAACATCGAAACCCAGCCTTATCTGCATGGATTTGAGACCGTTGAGCAATTTGCCGATTTCATCCCGGCGTTTAACTTCGATCGAATTGTCGTATTTTCCCTGCGATATCAGCTGCAACAGGCTGATCACCTTTTCGACCGGATAAATGATGCCGCGGAACACCGTCAGCGACTCCCACACCGCCATGAACAATCCCAGCAAGACCAGTGCAATGGCGGTATTGCGGGCGCTCTGGTAACGCATCAGCGAATCCTGATACTCCTGTTTTGCGGCATCGTGCTGCAACGCCACCAACGCATTGATTCCTTCGGTCACCGGTTTGCACAGGGGGCGCATGTGATCCCAATAAAACTGTTCGGCTTCCAGCGGTTTTTCGGCTCGCTGCAACGCCATCGCAGGCTTCACTCCCTGCTCGATACAGCTTTTATAGCCTTCCGAAAATTTGGCTGCCAACTGCTTTTCTTCCGGCGTCAATGAAGTCGCCATGTAGGCATCCCAAAGTTTGTCGATTGCGCTTATATCCTGTTCGATCTCTTCGTGTTGTTTGAGCACCTCTTTTTTAAAGGTCAATCCGGTCACCACCGCCGTGCGGATATGCAGCACTTTCACCTTGATTTCACCGAGCAAGCCCAATGAAACGGTGTGATCTTCATAAACGGTGCGCAGACCTTCACTGGCCCGGCTCATGCCGAGCAGACCATTGCTGCTGATCGTAATCAGCAACAGCGCCATGGCTAACAGCACGGACAGCATGCGGAACTTGATGGAGGCATTTTTCATAAAATTCAGCCGTCCCAGCAAACCCGGCCTGACCACCTGACCGTCGACGATGCGCATGCCGCCTGCATGACCGCTGCGAAACAGCGCATAAGCCTTTGCTGCGGCGGCTACTTGTTCGCGGGTGGCTTTGCTGCGCACCGACAGGTAACCTGTGCACTGTCCATTCTCGAAAATCGGTGTGGTGTTCGCCACGGCCCAGTAGTAATCGCCGTTTTTACAGCGGTTCTTGAGCACCCCGGTCCACGGACGGTTTTGTTTGAGGGATGCCCACATATCGGCAAACACCTCTGCCGGCATATCCGGGTGACGCACGATGTTGTGCTCAGTGCCGATCAGCTCGGATGAGGAAAAACCGCCGATGCGCAAAAAGTCTTCATTGGCATAGGTGATCTGCCCCTTGAGGTCAGTCCTGGACACGACTGAATCCGTCGCCCCGAGTACGCATTCCGTATCAGTTACTGGCATATTGATTTTCATAACGATTCCTGGAATTAATTTGTTCTGCTGCCATCCTGCACTAGCATGCTTCACGACAGGTCAGTCCATCACTACGATCATGTAACGGCATTGCGTCGCGGTTAATTTTATCCGGCATTTATCGACGCGACCATCAGGCAATACCTGAATATTTATCCTAAAACCCTTTTTCTTCCACGAAACGATTCTCGCAGGGCTGTTGGCATAAGCCAGCAACTTACAAAAGCACGAAAAGGATTAAGCAGGCAATCCGCATAGCTGCTGCTCGAAAACAAATCAATAAGTTACATAAAATCAGCGAATTACCTGTCTGATGACACTATCAACAACGGTATGTATTTGAATCGGTTGCGAGTTATGCGAGTTGATGCACCTTGTGCAATATGCCTGCTAAAACCGTTTCGTGTAGTTCGTGGACAACAGCTTTTTCTATCGAAAACGATATATCCGGTAACTCTACCAGAGTTTATTTTCAGAGATGTTTCACGAAGCCGTCTTTTGCCTTGAAAAGGCGCAGGTAGCGGGGCCGCAAATTATCAGCTCGTCTGCTTTCAGGCTTTAAGTTTCAGCAGGAAAATATTTTCCTGCAAGCGGCTCAGTCCCCGCTCGGCAAAGCGCGGGTTATCAACCAGCACGTCCGTTTGCGCCAGCAGAGACACCTCAGCGCAATCGCAATAGAGCGCTTCAACCTCGCTCGCGGAGACCGCAAACGGCGGGCCTGACATTTCCTCCTGGGGATAGTCGAAGGTAATCAGCAGTATCTGCGTTGCCGGGGGCAGGATGCTTAGCAGATGGCGCACATACTGCTCGCGCATTTCCAGTGGCAGGGCGACCAGGGATGCGCGGTCGTACACCGCACTGACTTTTTCCATATCGTCACGGCACAAGTCGAAAAAATCACCGCACAGGATGCGGATGCCATCCGCCTCAAAGCGCTCGAATTTTTCCACAGACTCACAATGCGGGGCATAGCCGTTTTCCTCGAAAAAGGCCTGCGCCGCAATCGGACTCAGTTCCACACCCAGCACAGGGAATCCCCGCTCGCGCAGCCATCTCATGTCGAGGCTTTTGCCGCACAGCGGCACGAACACGGCGCCGTCGCAATCCAGCTTTTGCCAGTATTGCTGCAAACAGGGATTGATCTCGTCCTGATGAAAACCGGTCTGACTCAATTCCCAACGCTCCAACCAAAAATCTTTCTTCATATTTAATATTCCGGCAGCTGCGCTTCAATAAGGTCAGACAGTGTAGCTCACGATCGCGCACCTGATAACGATCGGACCAGTAAATTGCAGCACATCGACTCGCGCATCCCGTAAGCCGAAATGCATAGACCGTTTGGCATATTGACCGCTGCCCGGTTGGCAAATATTCTGAAGCATACCTATCAGAGTTGATAGTTACAAAAACACCGCTTTTTCGCTATAAACAACACTCAATCATCTATCTTCTGAAAAGGTTGCCACGCTGCCCGAATCAACAAACCTTGTGCCGCACGCATATAACGTAAATCAGGATTAAAAACAGGAATCGTCTTAATAATCAATCGGGAGAAAGATCATGTTCGGAATGGAATCGCTCGATGTGATGATCGGCATCATCACGATCTATCTGATATTTGCCTTGGCCTGTACCGCGATTGTGGAGGCGTATTCTGCGTGGCGCGACGTGCGCAGCAAGAATTTGGAAGTCGCGCTGAAAGAGTTCCTGCACGGTCAAAATACCGACGGAGGCCAATTTGTCGACGCATTCTTTGCACACCCGATTGTGCAGACTCTCAGCGTAGGCGAGCACGGCAGGCCTTCTTACATCACACCCGAGATTGTCGGGCAGGTCGTAGCGAGCCTGATTAACAAAAAAGAAGGTGACAGTCCGCTTAGGACCGGGATAGCCATGCTGCCCGGCACCATTCTAGACAACCGTATCAAGGGACTGCTCGACGCCCTGTATGGCGAAACAGGGGAAAATTTGGCTGCCTTTCGCAAGCTGATTGAAAATCATTACGACGAGGCAATGGACAGGGCATCCGGCTGGTACAAACGCAAAACCCAGCTCTATGCGCTGGTAATTTCTGCATTTCTGGTTATTTTCGCCAATGTCGATACCGTCAGCCTTGCCAATTCGCTCTCATCGAATCCCGCTGCAAGAGCCAAGATGGTCGAACTGGCCCAAAAAACACTGGACGCGGCAAAAACGACGGATTCATCCACAAAAACCACAACACCCGACGCGCAAGATCCGGGCGCTCCTGCAATCAATGCCGGGGATCGCGCTGCCGCAGAAACGCTGGCCAAAGCCTATTCGAATTTATCGTCTGCCGGCATCCAGCTGGGCTGGAAGGACGATTATCCCGACAGCCTGGGCGCCGTGATAAGCAAAATATTTGGTTTGCTGGTCAGCATCCTGGCAATTTCGCTGGGAGCCCCGTTCTGGTTCGACATACTCAACCGCGTGATGCAGGTGCGTGCTGCCGGTGCTTCACCGCGCGAAAAAAGTAAAACATGATCTCCATTGAACAGTACTTTATGGGACGCGACCAGCTTTACAGCAATGAGTGCGGCACTGACATCTGCCAAAATGCGGAAAAAACGGTGAATGCGATCAACAAGCTGCTCGAATTGTCCGCCCGGGACGGAATCCAGCCCGGCATCGATCCCGTCAGCCGCAATTTCGTGAGCAGCGGTTGGCGTCCTGCGGCCTTGAACGTAGCAACCTGCAATGCGGCAGCACACAGCAAGCATATCGATGCGCTGGCGTGCGATCTGCGTGATACCAGCGACCGTGCTTTAGCGCGCTGGTGCCTGGTCAACCTGGACACTTTGGCGCAACTGGGCTTATGGATGGAAAACCCGCAATGGACGCCCTCATGGGTACATTTACAGATCATCCCGCCCGGCAGTGGAAATCGTGTGTATATCCCGTCATCGGCCCCGCCCAGGTGTGATCCCCTTCCCGAACAATCAACCTAAACAGTTCTGGCATGACTTGGCTCGATTGAAGGCGTACTGTAAAAACCGGAATTTACAGAAAATGAGGGGGTTCGATGACAACTTATCTCAGCAGCAAAAACTTCCCCAGTGCGTCGGATCAGGAGTCACGGGCTCTGGAGAACGAACTTACCACCTTGTTGCAGCGCGATTATCAGGGCGATTTTTATGCGGTACTGGCATCCTGGCAGAGGACGCTGGCCGATAACAGACGGCGCTTGCAGTGGCCCGCCCTTCACGACAAGTTGCGCACCCTGTTCATGTGCGGGCAGGCGGCAGCGCTCGACGGCCCTATGGTGGGAATTCCGGTATCCATCCGCGACAGCGATTTTTTCCGCAAGATTGCAGAGCGATTTGGTCAGGAACGCCCGGTGATCGCAGGCATCGAGGTGATGGCAACGGCGTGGAATGCTACGTTTGCCGATACCGGTCTGTGGATGGGGAAAACCTTCGAGCCGGTTACACGCGAAATAGTGAGTATAAAGTGTGATGGACATCCGAAGGTGATGGGCAGCTACAACGAAAAGACAACGCGTATCGGCCGCAATTTCTTTCGCGAGCCACCCGATCACAATTTGATTCAGTCGCTGGGCCTGCCGACGCTGAATGCGGCATGGCATCTGAAGGAGCGCCCCGCCTCGATTGAGGCTACAGGATTTGAAGGCACACTGTTGCCTGAAAATCTGGCAAAGGAGAAGGCTATCCCCTACAGCAGAACCGGGGGCATTTTTCTTGCCAACCTGGATAAATCGGTGACGCCCGAGATGCGTGGCAAACAGGTCTACTCGCTCAATTATCGCTGGCCAAATCTGCACCCCGCCTACCCCATGACCTGTCTGGTGGATGAGATCGTGCAGATCGATAACGGCATCTATCTGGGGCAACTGGTTTTTGCCACCCGGCATTTTGAGATTGGCAGCGTCGATTTACCTTTTATACCCATCCAACTGGGTGAGCCGTATGCGCCGATCGGGCATGAGGTTACCACCGATGATGAGGCCCGCCATGCCCGTTTCCCTCACCTCAATCCTCTCCCGCAAGCGGGAGAGAAGACAAACGAATCGCTTCGCGAGTTTCACAGTAACGACGGCCCCGATTACGGATATCAGAACAACGGTTTTTTTCTGATGATGGATCCGGCCTATGCCAAACAAATCTATGCCGCTTTCCCCCAATTGCGCCCTCGTCCGGGCGAGAGCGGTTACCGGGAGTTGGGATACGATCAGCCGGCGGCGGCACCAGCCGCGGCTTCCGACGACACAAATCGCTGGCAGGACGATATGATAAAAAAATTCACCACCCTGACGACCACCTCATCGCCAAAAGCTGACGATGGTGACGTGCATGAACTGCTGCACGAAGACGAGTCCGTGTTGCAGATGATAAAACGCATCAGCGACGACATATCTGAACAGACAAATCCGGATGACAAGCTCAAATATTTTGAGCCTTTACATCGCCTGTTTCGCGCAGGCATCGCGCCTGGCGTAAAGAACGGCCTGTTTCAGGGGACAGGAATCAAGGGTTACAACGTCCGGATTGAAGGACAAGAGCCGCATAACTGGTATGGGCAGAATGAAGTCACCCGTGGTTTTGACTATTACCACGGCGCAACCCTGAACCTGCATTGCGGCTTCAATGATGCGAACAGCAGCGCAGCCATAGCCGAGGCGCAGCTGTTGCCGGGCATACTGTCAGACCTGCTCACCGGCGATGAAATACCCGGCCCGAATGTATTGAATATCGCCTGGCACAACATCGGCAAATACATCTTCCCCTGGGCCGGCAAGTCGTTCGAAAAAATCTCGCCGCGCAAGCTTTCCATGCTGCTGGATGAAAGCGCCGATCTGGCAGATCGCTACCCGGCAAGAGTGGATGAACTAAAGCGCCATCTCGCAAGCGCCCCCCACTATGTCGCGGTCAAGAAGGATGCCGAAAACTTCTGGCAATGCCCGGCTCGCTACGCGGCGCATCTTGCGCGCAGCTG
>JBAZCE010000040.1:0-15417 GCA_041671105.1 Gallionella sp. | reverse complement strand
GTGACCGGGAAACCATTGTATGGCCATATTTACCTCTATTTATTTTGTGAACGGCGGGGATAGTTGCGCCAGTTGCGGCGCATCCAGATAGCACCATTCGCCTTCTTCAAGGTCGAGATCGGCAAGTTTCAGATTGCCGATCTGCGCGCGGTTAAGTGCTGTGCAATGATTGCCTGCCGCTGCCAGCATGCGTTTAACCTGATGGTATTTTCCCTGTTCAAGCACGATTTCGAGGTGATTTGCGTCTATCATCAGGCAAGTTTCCGCCGCCAGTGGCGCCGGTTCATCTTGCAATTTAACGCCTTTTAGCAGCAGTTCGATCAATTGCGGTGTCACCGGTTCGAACGTGGTGGCGACATAGACCTTGGGGACATGATGCTTAGGGGACGACTGTGTGTGTATGAAAGCGCCGTCATCGGACATCAGCAGCAAGCCTGTGGTGTCGTGATCAAGGCGTCCGACCGGCTGGACATCGCGTCGTGTGAATTGATCCGGCAACAGGGTATGCACCCCGGGGTGATGGCTGGGTTTGCGGGAACATTCGAAATTTGCAGGTTTGTTCAATGCGATATACACCTGCTTGCGGTAAGTCCAGGACTCGTCGAAAATAAAAAATTCCAGGCCATCGGTTTCAATTGCGATATTCGTGTCGGTGACAACGCTGCCTGTGATGCTGACTTCGCCGCTGTTAATCAATTCACGACACCACTTGCGTGTGCCAAAGCCCTGCGTATGCAGGATGCGATCCAAGGTTAATTTGCTCATGCAGTGATTTTAACAGAATCAAGACGTTAACGCGCTTGCCGAGTAGTGTGCTGCAGCCTGATCCATCCTGACGGCAATGATCGCCGCGAAAGGGGCTATTTCTCAAACGATACGGATGGTTACAGTAATCCCTGTGCAATTGAAAGCCCAGACGCTAAAATCAGCGCATATCGATTATTTTAAATTCAGGCATGAACCTTCGACTTCCCTCACGTAGAAAAATCCTGCTGGCCATAACAGGCCTGGTTGTATCCTGGCTGCTGTTCGCGTGGCTTGCGATCCCGCGGATTATTCAATCGCAGGCGGAAGGGTTTGTAGCGCAAAAGAGTGGTCATCATCTGACCATGGACAGGCCAAAGTTCAATCCGTTTGAATTGCGTCTGCAGCTGTCCGGACTGCATCTTGCTCAACCCGACGGCAAGCCCCTGTTGGCTTTCCGTGAACTTGAACTCGATTTGTCAGCCCGCAGCCTGACCCGCGGCACACTTGTTTTCGACAGCGTTCATCTCGACGGGCTTGAGGCTGACGTTGCTTTGCTGGCGAACGGCAAGATGAACTGGTCGGCACTGATAGATGCGTTTAAAAGTCCTGAGTCGACGGCACCGCTGCCACGGTTTGAAGTTCATCGTTTGGTTTTATCCGGCTCCAGACTGGATTTTGCGGATCATCGGGTAAAACCCGCCTTCGTTACCCGATTCGAACCGGTAGATCTGGTGTTCACTGATTTGTCCTCCTTGGCAGGGGTGGCGGGGCAATATGAGTTGTCAGCCCGTACCTCGTCCGGTGCCCGCTTGTCCTGGTCCGGGCAGGCAGGCCTCGAACCGCTGGCAGCAACGGGAAGTTTTAATGTCGAAGAGGTGAATCTTGCCACGCTGGCAGCTTACCTCAAGGACGGTCTGCCATTGGTGCCGTCAGCCGGGATGGCCGGCGTGTCAGCCAACTACCGGATCGGCTACGCCAAAGGGCGGCTGGAAGTTGTTCTGGATCGCATGCAAGCCCGGTTGACGGGTTTAAGGCTGCAACAAAACGCAGGCCCGCTGGTGACGCTAGAGGAAATCGAGGCCAAAGGGGGGCGCTTCGACCTGGCGAAAAACAGCTTCGCGCTCGATAAGCTCAGTATGACCGGCGGCAGTCTTGACTTGCTGCGTGGCCGGGCTAATAAAGCGTTGGAATTGAGCGCTTTGTCCGTCGACGATGTTCGCATCAATCTGGCCGCACACCACGCTACACTGGGTCGTGTTGCGCTGAAAAGCGGTCACATCAGAATGGCGCGGGATGCGCAGGGGCGCATCGACATTCTGGATGCATTGAAAGCGGTATCGCCTGATGCTCAGGTTGCTTCTGACCTGGCGCATGTCAAATCCGCCTCCCGCAAGTCGCAGGCCAAATGGCGCTACCGCGTGGAAAAGCTGGATGTCGCGGGTTTCGAAGCGGACTTGATGGACGAGAGCGTTGCGCCGGCTGCCCAACTGGCTGTGCAAGACATTGCGCTGTCATTGTCGGGGATCAGCGATGACTTAACGGTCGCCGTGCCGCTCAAGGCCTCTTTCGCATTGCCGGATGGCGGAAATTTTGCTGCCGAGGGGGCTGTCGTGCCTCTCATGCCGACGGCGGATATCAAATTCAAGCTTGCTGATCTGGCTCTTAAACCTGCTCAGCCCTATTTGTCCACCCTTGCCAGATTGAAAATTGCAGGCGGAAGACTGTCTGTGGAAGGTCGTGCCGGCTATGGTTCAGAGGGCGCGGTTTTTAAGGGCGGTTTTGCAGTGCGCGATCTGCAGTTTGACGAAGCCGAAACAGGCAATCTTTTTCTGGCCTGGAAATTTTTGGGCGGCGCTACGGTTGATCTTACGCAGAAGAAACTCGACATCGATGAACTGGTGCTTGACGGGCTGGACGGAAAACTGATCATCAACAAGGATAAAACGTTGAGCTTCAAGCGCATCCTGAAGCCTGCAGCGCCTGCAGTGCCGTCATCCTTCGCGCAGTCAGCATCGCCCCGGTTTTTGGTCAACATAGATCGCTTGAGATTCGATCGCGGCGAAATGGATTTTGCCGATTATTCGTTAGCCTTGCCTTTCGGTACGCGCATTCTTGATCTCAAAGGCGTTATCAGTGGACTTTCGAATCGACGCGGCGCGCAGGGGCACATCGAACTGGATGGTCAGGTGGATGAATACGGGCTCGCGCGCGCGGTGGGTCAGATCAATCTGCGGGATCCGGCTGACTTTTTGGATCTCAAGGTGATATTCCGCAATATCGAAATGTCCAGACTGACGCCCTATGCAGCTACTTTTGCCGGACGCCGGATTAATTCCGGCAAGCTCTCGCTTGATCTGGAATACAAGATCAAGCAGCGTCAGCTGGAGGGGAAGAATCAGGTCATCATGGATAAATTGATGCTGGGCGAACGCGTGAGTAGTCCTGAGGCGCATGACCTTCCGCTTGATTTGGCGATCAGTATTTTGCAGGATTCCGACGGGCGTATTGATCTGGGGTTGCCCATGTCCGGAAGTCTGGATGATCCGAAATTCAGCTTTGGTAGTCTGGTGTGGAAGGCGATCAGCAATGTTTTGTCCGGAATCGTGACTGCGCCGTTCCGGGCGCTTGGTGCACTGTTTGGCGGCGGCGACAAGTTCGAGAATATCGTCTTCGATGCGGGCAGTGCACATCTGACGCCGCCCGAGCGCGAGAAGCTGCTGCGTCTGGCTGAGGCGCTCGCCAAACGCCCCACGTTAACGATTTCGGTGCATGGCGTCTATGCCGACACGGATCGTTTTGCGCTGCAGGATTTGCAACTACGCCGCAGCGTGTCGAAAATGAGCGCTCAGCATGTCGAGGAGGGTGAAGATCCGGGGCCCATCGCCACGCATCAGCCCAAGGTTCAGGCAGCCCTTGAGGCGTTGTTCTCGGATCGTTTTGGCGGCGGTGAGCTGGCTGCACTGAAGGAAGGATTCCGCCGTGCCAATCCGGGTCAGCTAGAGGAAAGCATCGCGGGTCGATTGACGTCAACGTTGACGGGACTGTTTCGTGAAAAACGAGTGTTGAGCGATCAGGAAGTGAGCAAGCTGAAGGGGGCTGATTTTTATACTGTGCTGTTCGAGCGCCTGCGCAGTGCGATCGAGATCGACGACAAGCAGTTGCTGACGCTGGCTGCGATGCGTGCCGAGGCGGCAGCGGCGGCACTTAAGGAGGACGGTGCAGCGGCGGATCACGTTTCGGTGTTGCAGCCTGAGAAGGTTGAGGCCGGCGGGCGCGATGTGCCGTTAAAGCTGGTGCTCGGCACAAGGTCTGTCGTGCCGGCAAATTAAGAATGGTAAGTCGGGTTGAGCCCCGACCTGCCTTTGCTCACTCGCAGTCAGGGAATTCGCCGTCCAGATAAAACCAGCGGCCATCTTCAAGTACAAACCGGCTGATTTCGTGCAGTTTATCGGCGCGGCCCGCTATTTTGTAGCGTGCGATGAATTCAACCGTGGCAGTCTCCTGAGACGTCAAAACATATTTGATTATTTTCAGCCCCAGCCATTTTGTGGCATCGCCGGCAAGATCGAGCGTTGCCGGGCGGGTGTCGGGATGCCAGGTGGCGAGCAGGTAAGATTCGAGTTTCAGGACATAAGCGCTGTAACGTGAGCGCATCATAACCAGCGCGTTGGCCGGCGTTTGTTGACGGCCTAGGCGAGTGGCTAGGGGGTTCATCAGCGATTTCGCATCGGGTGCGATCTCGCCCCCGTGGTAGCGCCCGCAACAGCTTGCGTAGTCTTCTCCGTCGCAGGGGCAGGGCTTTAACGTGGAATTCGCGTCGCGATTCGTTCGCTCCCTCGCACGCAAAGCGGGAGAGGGTTGGGGAGAGGGGGCGTGCTGCTTCGCCATGTTGCGGGTTTTTATTGCCATGCCTTGTCGGATGACAGCTTGCCATGCCATATCACGGGCTCGATTTCAACCACGCCGCCGTCGCAGGTGATCATCATGTGGCCTTCCTGTATGGTGCATTGCAGCTGCATGGTGCGGCTGACCAGCTTTGCCAGCGCCTGGGTCGTCTCGGTCGGCAGCCTCATCACAGTCAGATTTTCCAGGCGCGTCAATTTGCTGCGGTTTTCATTCCACCAGATATCGGCGGCGCGCCCGTAGCTGACGATCACGACCTTGTCGGCGCGTCCGCACGCCTTGCGTATCGCGCGCTCGTCGGGCAGGCCGACCACGATCCAGCGTTCGATCGCACCGGTCAAGTCTTTTTGCCACAGATCGGGTTCATCGTCGTTGCTGATGCCCTGCCCGAACGTGAGTGCTTCGTCTGCAAACAGCGCGAATGCAAACAGACGCACCATCATGCGTTCTTCCGTTTCAGACGGGTGCTGCGCCACTGTCAGCGGATGATCCGCATAGTAATAGCGATCCATGTCGGCTATCTGGAGAGTCGCCTTGAAGACGGTAGCTTTGATGGCCATGTAAGAGTCACCCGGAAATTGGCAGGCGCGCATTCTAACAGGTGAGTCGTCCGTTGACGTGCAGAGAGGTGTTTTACGGGTTGCGGTGTCGTCGATTGTAATTTGCCATGCGCGTTGGATGGTATTGCGTCGCCGTTGCGATTATAATCCGCAACCTTTTCGTTTTGTCATTTGCCAAATATCAAGATGCAGCTGTTCGCCTTTGGCTTAAATCATCAAACTGCGCCGCTTGCCGTGCGCGAGCAGGTCGCGTTCAATGTGGACGGGATTGAGAACGCGCTGCGTGATCTGGTGGAAAACGGCGCGGCGAAGGAAGCCACGATCCTGTCCACCTGCAATCGCATGGAGCTGTATTGCAATGCGGCCCGCCCTGAACATGCGATAGACTGGCTGGCGCAATATCACAATCTGCCGCGTAAAGACCTCGAACCCTACCTTTATTCGCTGCCGCGTGAACAGGCTGTCAAGCATTCGTTCCGCGTGGCCAGCGGCCTGGATTCGATGGTGCTGGGCGAGCCTCAGATTCTGGGTCAGATGAAACAGGCGGTGCGTCAGGCCGAGCAGGCCGGCACGATGGGCATCCTGCTGCATAAATTATTTCAAAATACCTTCTCGGTCGCCAAACAGGTGCGCACCGAAACTGAAATCGGCGCGAATCTGGTTTCGATGGCAGCCGCCGCCGTGCGACTGGCCGAGCGCATCTTCCCCAGCATTTCCGAGCAGAACGTATTGTTCATCGGCGCGGGGGAGATGATCGAACTCAATGCGGTGTATTTCGCGGCGCGCACGCCCAAACGCATCACCGTCGCCAACCGTACGCTGGAACGCGCTCAGACCCTGGCGCGACAGTTCAACGGTCAGGCCATCACGCTGTCCGATTTGCCCGAACAACTGGCGCAAAACGATATTATCGTGACCTGTACCGCCAGTCAGTTGCCGATACTGGGCAAGGGTATGGTCGAGCGCGCGCTCAAGGCGCGCCGCCATAAACCCCTGTTTATCGTCGATCTGGCCGTGCCGCGCGATGTGGAAGCGGAAGTCGCCGAGTTGAACGATGTCTTTCTGTACACCGTGGACGACATCGCCGAGGTGGTCAAGGACGGTCTGGAGTCGCGTCAGAGCGCGGTCAAGGAAGCCGAAGTCATCATCGATTCGGGTGTGTCCAATTTTCTGCACTGGATGGAATCGCGCGATGTGGTGCCGACCATCCGTGCGCTGCGCGAGCATGCCGAGCAAAGCCGCCGCGCAGAACTTGAAAAAGCGATGCGTTTGCTGGCGCGCGGCGAGAGTCCCGACAAGGTGCTCGAAGTGATGAGCCGGGGACTGACCAACAAATTTCTGCATGCGCCTACCCATACGCTGAACCAGGCGCATGGCAAAGACCGCGACAACTTCCTCGATGTCGTGCGCCGTCTGCATCACTTGCAATCCGAAGAATGAAACCAAATATTGCCACAAAACTCGCTCAGCTATCCGAGCGACTGCAGGAAGTCAATCAGCTGCTGAGTACCGAAGAAGCCACGCGCGACATGGATTCGTACCGCAAGCTCAATCGCGAACGCGCCGAGCTCGAACCTGTGGTGGAGTTGTTTCATGCCTATCAGGCATGCGAAGGCGACATCAATGCTGCGCGTGAGATGGCGGATGATCCTGATATGCGCGAATTTGCCGATGCCGAAATCAAGGAAGGCGAAGTTCGTCTTGCCGAGCTCGATGGGCAGTTGCAGAAGCAGTTGCTGCCCAAGGATCCCAATGACGAGCGCAGCGTTTTTCTGGAAGTGCGAGCCGGAACCGGCGGGGATGAAGCTGCCTTGTTTGCCGGTGACTTGTTCCGCATGTATTCGCGCTTTGCCGAACGCCGTCGCTGGCAGGTCGAAATTATCTCCGAGAGTCCCGGTGAAATGGGCGGTTACAAGGAAGTCATTGCCCGCATCGTGGGGCAGGGTGCGTATTCGGTGCTGAAGTTCGAATCCGGCGCACACCGCGTGCAACGCGTGCCGGCTACCGAGACTCAGGGGCGTGTGCATACTTCCGCATGCACGGTCGCAATCATGCCTGAAGTCGATGAAGTGGATGACGTGGTGCTCAATTCCGCCGATCTGCGCATCGACACGTTCAGAGCAAGCGGTGCGGGCGGTCAGCACATCAACAAGACCGATTCTGCGGTGCGTATCACCCATCTGCCGACCGGTGTGGTGGTGGAGTGCCAGGACGGACGTTCCCAGCACCAGAACAAGGCGCAGGCGATGCGCGTGTTGTGCGCCCGCATCAAGGATGCTCAGGTGCGCGCACAGAACGCTGAGACGGCCGCAACGCGCAAGAGTCTGGTGGGCAGCGGCGACCGTTCGGAACGCATCCGCACCTACAACTACCCGCAAGGGCGCATCACCGATCACCGCATCAATCTCACGCTGTACAAGATGGACGCGATCATGGACGGCGATATCAGCGAGCTGACCGGTGCCCTGATGGCCGAGCATCAGGCCGAACAGTTGGCCGCCATGTCGGAAGATGCCAGCTTCTAGTTGAAAAAATCGGTTGATGACGATGCGATGAAGTATATACTTGCAAACTATACTTTATCGGATTCAAGGCGCTATCATGAAAACCGCAAAACTTTTTCAAAATGGTCAGAGTCAAGCCGTCAGATTGCCGAAAGAATTTCGTTTCGAGGGCGACTCCGTCTTCATTAAAAAAACAGGCAATGTGGTCGTGCTGATTCCGACGTCCAATTCATGGAGTTCCTTGCTGGGTAGTCTGGATGAATTCACTCCCGACTTCATGTCTGAGCGCAGTCAGCCGCAACAACAGGTGCGCGAGGATGTTTTCTCATGAAGTTGATGCTGGATACCAATACCTGCATCGCCTTGATAAAGCGCAAGCCAATTTGCGCCTTGCAGAAGTTCAGCGAATACCAGGTCGGAGACATCGGAATTTCTACCGTCACGCTGGCCGAGCTTCGTTACGGCGTTTCCAAGAGTCAGCATCAGGCCAAAAACCAGGCTGCGCTGGATGCGTTTACTTTTCCCCTGGAAATTGCCACGTTCGATGAGCAGGCGACGGTAGCTTATGGGATGCTGCGTGCATCGCTGGAAAAAAAGGGAACCCCTATCGGTCCGCTCGACACGATGATCGCCGCACATGCGTTAAGTTTGGGCGTGGTGTTGGTGACAAATAACACGCGTGAGTTTAATCGGGTTTCCGAGCTTGTGGTCGTCGACTGGATTGATCAGGCTTAGATGGCATTCCGCGCCAAATTTAATTATGCAGGTCGGGATCTCGACATGTCGGCCTGAAGGCCGAACTGCCTTCTGTTATATGAACTCTCCTATCCAAGACATCCTTCGCAATGACGGCAAGCAGCTGGAAACCGCTCTGAGCATTGATCCAAGTTCCGCGCGCATCGAGGTGCAATGCCTGTTGCAGGAGGTGCTGAAGGTCAATCGCGCCTATCTGCTCACCCACCCTGAGCGCATCCTCAGCGACGATGAATCGGCGCGCTACACCGAGCTGTTCGAACGTCGATTAAAGGGCGAACCGATTGCCTATCTGCTGGGCATGCGCGAATTCTACGGGCTGGAATTCAAGGTGACGCCTGCGACACTGATTCCCCGCCACGACACCGAATTGCTGGTTGAGATCGCTTTGCAGAAAATGCCCTCTCCCCCAACCCCTCTCCCTGTACCCGCAGGGGGCATCCCCGCCGCGAGCGGCAGAAAAGCTGCTCGCACTGGCGAGACGGGAGAGGGTGGCTGCAAGGCCAGGAGAGGGTTTAAAGTGCTGGATATGGGCACCGGCAGCGGCGCAATCGCGCTCAGTATCGCCCATGAGCGTCCCGATGCGACAGTGGTTGCAGTGGATGCTTCGCAAGCGGCTCTGCAGGTTGCGCGCGAAAACTGTCAGCGCCTGAAACTGTCCAATATACGTCTGTTGCACAGCGACTGGTTCTCGCAACTGTCAGGCGAGCGTTTCGATCTGATCGTCTCCAATCCGCCCTATATCGAAGACAACGATCCACATCTGGCGCTGGGCGATGTGCGTTTCGAGCCGATGTCCGCGCTGGCTTCGGGGGCTGACGGGCTGGACGACATTCGCCATATCGTCTCGGGGGCTAAAAATCACCTGAGGTCAGGCGGATGGCTGATGTTCGAACACGGCTATGATCAGGCAGCGCGGGTGCGCGAGATCATGCAGCAGGCCGGATATATCGAAGTGGCGTCGCTGCGCGATCTGGCGGGAATCGAGCGGGTGACGATCGCTCGCGCTTGACGATAGCGCCCATGCTCTGCGATAATTTCCGACAATTTAATTAAGGTAATGATCATGACCACAGATATTCAGCAACGCATTCATCAGCAAGTCACTACCAATCCGGTGGTGCTCTACATCAAAGGCAGCGCGCAATTCCCGCAGTGCGGCTATTCGGCCAATGTCGTGCGTATTCTGAATGCGCTGGGCGTCAAAAAATTTCTGGCGGTGAACGTGTTCGACGATCCTGAGATGGTTCCCGGTTTGAGGGAATATGCCAGCTGGCCGACACTGCCGCAGTGCTACATCAGGGGTGAATTTGTCGGCGGTTCGGACATCATGACCGAGATGTATCAAAGCGGTGAGCTGAAAACGTTGCTGGGCGATCTGGCAGCATAGACCCGATGGTCTAGTCCATCAGGCCTATATGAATTAAGGGCGCGATTGGTTATTCCGTAGGTCGGGATTTTACAAGAAACAAGGAGTGCATTATACGACTATGTTTTTTGGGGAAGACCCTTCATTCAAGAGCAGGAGCTTTGGCTCCGTAGCTCTGTGGGAATGCCCCTGCGGCATTGCGATCTTATCCCGACATGTCAGGTTGAAACCTGACCTACGTGTTTCTCGAATTCTCCTCTTTGCGGGCGATCTGTGGATCGCCCGTTTTTTCGTCATTTAAGCAGCAAAAACCTTCTGTCCACGAAAGGCACGAAAAACACAAAAACAATAGTGTGATTGGCACACCAAACGTGGTTTTCGTTACCCTGTCTTTCATCTGAAACCCATGAAAAAGGAAGTCAATAAACGAAAGTTGAAAAGTATTTTGAAAATTATGTTCGTGCTATTCGTGTGTTTCGTGGATAAACGCCTTCGGGTTATTTTTTCAGGCTTTCCCGTGCACGGGCAATCGCGGCCTTGACCTGATTCGGTGCCGTGCCGCCGATGTGGTTGCGGCTGGCAAGCGAGCCTTCCAGGGACAGTACCTGATAGATATCCTCTGCTATCAGTGTCGAGAAATTCTTCAGTTCGATCAGGCTGATATCGCTCAAGTCGCAGCCACGCTGCTCTGCGAAACGCACCGCAAGCGCCACGGCTTCATGGGCATCGCGGAACGGCAGACCCTTTTTGACCAGATAGTCGGCAAGATCGGTTGCCGTCGCATAGCCTTGCAGCGCCGCACGGCGCATGGCTTCGGGTTTTACCACAATGCCGGTAATCATGTCCGCATAGATGCGCAAAGTTTGGCTTAACGTATCCACGGTGTCGAACAAGGGTTCCTTGTCTTCCTGGTTGTCCTTGTTGTAGGCCAGCGGCTGCCCCTTCATCAGTGTCAGCAATGCCACCAGATGACCGTTTACCCGTCCGGTCTTGCCGCGCACCAGTTCCGGTACATCCGGATTTTTTTTCTGCGGCATGATGGACGAACCGGTGCAGAAACGGTCGGCGATATCGATGAAGCCGACCATCGGGCTCATCCACAGAATCAGCTCTTCAGAACAGCGCGACAGATGCGTCATGATCAGCGCCGCACAGGCGGTAAATTCGATCGCAAAATCGCGATCGGATACGGCATCCAGCGAGTTTTCGCACACGCCGTCGAAGCCCAGCAAGTCTGCGACCATCTGGCGATCGATCGGATAGCTGGTGCCGGCTAAGGCTGCCGCGCCCAACGGCAGACGGTTTACCCGTTTGCGGCAATCGATCAGGCGTTCCGCGTCGCGCTTGAGCATCTCATAGTAGGCCATCAGATGATGAGCGAAGCTGATCGGTTGAGCGACTTGCAGATGTGTGAAGCCCGGCATGATGGTTTCTGTGTGCTGCTCGGCCAGATTCAGGTAGGATATTTGCAGTTGATTGATTAAAATCAATAATTCATCGATTGCGTGACGCAGGTATAACCTGACATCGGTTGCGACCTGATCGTTGCGCGAGCGCCCGGTATGCAGGCGCTTGCCGGCATCGCCAACCAGCGCAGTGAGGCGTTTTTCGATATTCAGATGGACGTCTTCAAGATCGAGCTGCCAGACAAATTCGCCGCCGGTGATTTCAGCCTCGATCGCAGCCAGGCCGCGTCTGATGTCGGCCAGATCCGCTTCTGCGATAATGCCGCAATGGCTTAGCATCTGTGCGTGTGCCAGTGAGCCTTGAATGTCGAACAGCGCCAGTTTGCGGTCAAAATCGACTGAAGCCGTGTAGCGTTTGACTAATTCTGCAACGGGTTCTGCAAAACGTCCCGACCAGGTGTGATTATCTTGTATGCTTGCCATATCTTGTCCAAAATCTGCGGATATTGAAAATCCGGATGTAAAGGCTGAAAACGCGAGGTCTACGCCATGAATGAGGCGCGCAGTATAAAACAAAATTCCGCATCCGACGCGTTGCCTAACTTTCGCAACCTGGGTGTCACCCTGCGTATCCTGTTGATAGGCAACGCTGCGGCGTTATTTGTGGCCATATTGCAGGCAGGCGGTTGGCTGGATATATTGATGCAGACGGTGCAGGTTGCGGCCCTGATTACGCCCGTCATCTTGAGCAGTCTGCTGCTGCTGTGGCTGGGCCAGCCATGGCTGATTCAGCTTTCCTATTGGCGTGGCGTGCTCGCGGTCAATGTTCTGGTCTGCATCCTGACGCTGTTCATCTATTATTTCGGCGGCGCGTTATATGAGCAGAGCGGAGAGCTTTATTTCAACCTGATGCGCTGTGTGTTGCTCGGCGCTGCGGCGTGCAGCCTGATGCTGATGTATTTTCGTCTGCGCGCCAAAATCTTGTCGCATGCACGGGACGATGCGCGTCTGCAGGTATTGCGGGCGCGTATACGCCCGCACTTTCTTTACAATACAATAAATGCGGTGCTGGGCATTGTGCGGACTCAGCCCCGGCAGGCTGAAACCGCGCTGGAGGATATGGCAGACTTGTTTCGCATGGCGATGGCGGATGAACAGGATCTGGTGCCGCTGGGCAGGGAAGTGAGTTTAAGTAGACAATATCTTGCGCTGGAGCAATTGCGCATGGGCGAGCGGCTCACCGTTGACTGGAAAATTCAGGATGTACCGGATGATGCGCAGGTTCCGGTGTTGTTGCTGCAACCATTGCTGGAGAATGCGGTGTATCACGGTATCGAACCGTTGGTTGAAGGTGGCTGCATTCAGGTTCTGTTGCGACGCAATGGCGGGGTATTGCAGATTGTGGTGGAAAACCCGTGCGCGCCGCAAAGCGATATCTGGCCGCATGCGGGTAACAAGATCGCCTTGCAGAATATCCGGGAAAGGTTGGCCCTGTTGTTCGATGCAGAGGCGAGTTATCAGGTTACCAGCGGCAGCGATTTTTATCGGGTAGAAATCGCGTTGCCCTATATGAGAGAGAAAGCAATATGAGCACAGTAGAACTGGCTTTGCGTGTATTCATCGTGGATGACGAACCGCCTGCACGCAATCGCCTGCGGGAGTTGCTGAGCGATTGCAACGAGCAGTTGCCGTTGCAAGTCGTGGGGGAGGCGGCCAATGGGCAGGAGGCGCTGGACAAGTTGCTGGATGCGCCAGCCGATGTGGTGCTGCTGGACATTCGTATGCCGCAGATGGACGGGATTGAGCTTGCGCAACATCTGCAAAAATTGCCTTATCCGCCGGTGATTATCTTTACCACGGCTTATGATGCTTACGCGATCAAGGCTTTTGAGCTGCACGCGATCGACTACCTGCTAAAACCGATACGCTTGGGACGCCTGTTCGATGCGCTCAGCCGTGCGCGCAGCGCCGTACCGGTGCAGACCGAGGTGCTGCGCGAATTGCTGCCCGAGCCGCGCCGCAATCTGTCCATACACGAGCGCGGCAAGATTCACCTGATCCCCGTCGAGCAGGTGTTGTTCCTGCGTGCGGAATTGAAGTACATCACGGTGCGCACAGTCGAGCGCGAATACCTGATCGAAGAATCGCTGGTCGCGCTGGAAAAGGAGTTCGCCACGCGTCTGGTGCGCATTCATCGCAATTGTCTGGTGGCGAAACAGGCTATCGAAGGTTTTGAACGCGGCGGTGACGAGGGGGAGGGCAGCGGCTGGATGGTCAAGTTGAAAGGCCTGCCCGAAGCACTGCCGATCAGCCGCAGGCAACAGCATATCGTCAGAGAGTTCAGTTGAAATGAAAAAAGCCGGACAAGTCCGGCTTTTTTCATTTCGAATGGCGCAGAGCGTTTAGCCGCTGTTGCGTAATCCTGTCGCGATGCCGTTGATGGTCAGGTGGATCGCGCGCTTGACCAGTTCGTCCTTGTTGCCCGCACGGTGATGTTCCAGCAGCGCTACCTGCAAATGGTTGAGCGGGTCGATGTAGGGCGTGCGGGACAGCAGGCTGCGTGAAAATGCCGGGTTGTCCTGCAGCAGCGAGTTATTTCCGGTCACTGCAAGCAGCAGTTCTACGGTGTCTTCCCATTCGCTGTGAATCGCGCCGAAAATCCGCTCGCGCATTTCGACGTCTTCCACCAGGCCCGCATAGCGCGATGCGATACCCATATCGGTCTTGGACAGCACCATGTCCATGTTCGACATCAAGCCGCGGAAGAACGCCCAGTTCTTGTACATGGCCTGCAGCTGCGCCAGACCCGCGTCCCCCTCGCGTTCGATGAACTGCTTGACCGCACTGCCGAAACCCAGCCAGCCCGGCAACAAGGTGCGATTCAAGCCCCAGCTGAATACCCAGGGGATTGCGCGCAAATCTTCGATGCGATCGGACGCCTTGCGGGCGGACGGGCGGCTGCCGATGTTGAGTTCGGCAATTTCGCGTATCGGTGTGGCGGTGAAAAAGTATTCGGTGAAGCCGGGCGTCTCGTACACCAGCTTGCGGTAAGCCGCGAACGCATCGAGGCTCAACGCCTCCATGATGCGGTGATACTCCGGCATCGCGCTGTCCGCGCCGTGATGGTGCAGCAGGGTTGCCTCCATGGTCGCCGCGATCAGCGTTTCAAGATTGCGCTGACCGATCTCCGGATTGGAGTATTTGCTGGAAATCACTTCGCCCTGTTCCGTGATGCGGATTTGCCCGTTCACGCTGCCCGGCGGTTGCGCCAGGATGGCTTCGTAGCTGGGGCCGCCGCCGCGACCGACTGTGCCGCCTCGCCCGTGGAATAGACGCAGTTCTATGCCATATTTGGCGAATACTTTTACCAGCTCAAGTTCAGCCTTGTACAGCTCCCAGTTGGCCGTGATGTAACAGCCGTCCTTGTTGCTGTCCGAATAGCCCAGCATGACTTCCTGGGCATTGCCGCGCTTGATCAGCAGCTCCCTGTAGTAGGGGATCGCAAACAGCTCGTCCATGATGGGCCCGCAACCGCGCAGGTCTTCGATGGTCTCGAACAACGGGATGATGTTGACATGCAGTGTATCGCGCCCTTCGAGCAGGTCTACCTGTTGCAGCATCAGGGCGAGTTCCAGCATGTCGCTGACTGCATCCGCCTTGGAGATGATGTGATTTGGCAGTGCTGCGCGGCCAAAACGCCGATGTATGTCGGCTGCGGCCTGCATGATGCGCAATTCGCTTTGTACCACGTCTGAATACTGCTCAATGTCGACGATCAGCGGTTTGCATTTCTGCAGGGTTTCAAGCAGCACGCGGCGGCGCGCGGCCTCGTCGAGTTCGGCGTAATTATGCAATACGCCGGCATGACTCAGCAGTTCGCCCACTGTCTGTTCGTGGATCGCACTGTGCTGGCGCATGTCCAGGGGGGCCAGATGAAAGCCGAAGACTTCAGCCGAGCGACGCAAGTTGGCCAGTCGCCCGCGTGCCAGATAGATCGCACCGTGTTTGAGCAGGGATTCGATCAGCACGTCCAGGTCGGCGATGAACTGCTCTGGTGTGGCGTAGGGCTCTGCATTTTTATCGATCGGCGACAGGTGGGATATTTCGTGTCCGAGTTGTTTGGCCGTGGCCGACAGGCGCGAGTAGATCAGAATCAGCGCGCGGCGGTAGGGCTC
>JBAZCE010000039.1:10156-15688 GCA_041671105.1 Gallionella sp. | reverse complement strand
TCCGATCTATTCCGCCTTACATAATCTCTGTGGTGCGGAATTTTTTGCAGGCATACCCGGCACCATCGGCGGCATGCTGGCGATGAATGCGGGTTGCTACGGAAGTGAAATATGGCAGCACGTGGCACGTGTTCAGGTCGTTACGCGCAGCGGCGAATTAAAGGTGCGCACACCGGAAGAATATGCGATCGGCTACCGGAGCGTGACAAAGAAGCAGGATGCAGGATGCAGGATGCAGGACGCAGAAGCGAGCACCGGTTTGACTGAATCCCGAATCCTGAATCCCGAATCCTCGGAAATATTTGTCGGTGCATGGCTGAATTTTGCAGCGGGGAGCAGTGAGGTTGCGCGGGGAAAAATCAAGGAATTGCTGGCCAAACGTATTGCGAGTCAGCCGCTGAATCTGCCGAATGCAGGATCGGTATTCCGCAATCCGCCGAACGATCATGCGGCGCGTCTGATCGAAGCGTGCGGTTTGAAAGGCATGCGCATCGGTGGTGCGCAAGTATCCGTAAAGCATGCGAATTTTATCGTCAATGCAGGCGGCGCGACGGCGGCTGACATCGAAGGCCTGATTCTTGCAGTGCGCGAGACTGTGGCGAATCAAACCGGGGTAGAGCTGCACCCCGAAGTGAAAATCATAGGTGATACACGAATTATGGATAAAAAGACAATCGATCCTAAAACGCCGACTCTGAATCCTGAATCCCGGATCCTCGATCCAGGTTCCTTTGGCAAGGTCGCCGTATTGTTCGGCGGGAAATCGGCCGAACGCGAGGTTTCACTCAAAAGCGGTGCGGCAGTTCTTGAGGCTTTGAAGCGCAGCGGTGTGGATGCCCATGCATTCGATCCCGCGACACGGAATTTACAGGCGCTGGCCGATGAAGGATTTGACCGTGCATTTATCGCGTTGCACGGACGAGGCGGTGAAGACGGAACGGTACAGGGAGCGCTGGAGTTGCTGGGGATACCTTATACAGGCAGCGGTGTCATGGCCTCGGCGCTGGGTATGGACAAGTGGCGCAGCAAAATGGTGTGGCAGGCAGGTGGTTTGCCGATTCCGAATTTCATGCTGATCAATGAACACAGTACGGATGTTGTGCAGCAACTGGGTTTGCCGCTGTTTGTGAAGCCGGCTAATGAAGGGTCGAGCGTCGGTATCAGCAAGGTCAAGCGTGAGTCTGAGTTGCAGGCGGCCTATCTGAATGCCGCCACGCACGACAAGCTGGTGATCGCAGAGAGCTTCGTGGGTGGCGGGGAGTACACGGTGGCGATACTGGGAGAAGAAGCGTTGCCAGTGATCAAGATCGAGCCTGCAAATGAATTTTATGACTATGAGGCGAAATATTTGCGCGACGACACGTGCTACTTGTGCCCGTGCGGTCTGGATGTCGAAAAAGAAGCCGAGATGCAGAGGCTGGCAAAGCTGGCCTTTGCCCTGATCGGCGGACAAGGCTGGGGACGGGTTGATTTTCTGATGAGTGAGACCGGGCAGCCATACGTGCTCGAAGTGAATACTTCGCCGGGGATGACAGATCACAGTCTGGTGCCGATGGCCGCACGCCAAGCGGGCATCGGTTTCGATGAGTTGGTGTTGCGCGTATTAGAGCTGGCAGGAAATATAAATCGTTCTTCACGTTTGCCCCCTCCCCCGCTTGCGGGAGAGGGTTGAGGAGAGGGCTGTGTGGGATAACGCCCCGCTGTTGCGCGGCATTGCAAGCGCACTGTTTTTTTGCAGTGTCGTTGCACTGTTGTATGGCGCGGGGCATTACGCGGTGCATTTGCCCAAATTGCTGCCTATCAAGAGTGTGCGATTGACCGAAGTGCCGCAAAAGGTGGTGGCAGCGGATGTGCTGGCTGTCGTGAAAAAAGAGGTGCGCGGTAATTTTCTGACGGTCGACATCGACAAATTGAGGCGCTCGCTGGAGCAGTTGCCCTGGGTGCGCAATGTCAGCGTCAGGCGGGAATTCCCGAACCGGCTGGCGGTGCAGTTTGAAGAGCATCGCGCCCAGGCTTACTGGAACGATGTAGCACTGGTGAATCAGCAGGGCGAGGTGTTTTATGGTGATACGTCAGAGGTGTTGCCGAGATTCTTCGGGGTAGACGGGAGTTCACAGGAAGTTGCGCAGCAATATGCGAAATTCAGTGACCAGCTTTCCCCGCTGAATTTGCAGGTGTCGCAGCTGGTCTTGTCGCCGCGCCACGCATGGCGGCTGAATTTGAGCAATGACATGGTCGTTGAGCTGGGTCGCGAAGCGATGCAGCAACGCCTGTCCAGATTTGTAGCGGTTTATCCCTACAGTCTGCAACAGCAGGGCGAGTTGAATGAGACGGTGGTAGATATGCGCTATCGCTTTGGTTTCGCGGTGAAGAGACGACATGCGTAGGCAGTTTGAAATGAATAAAACGGCAGTGGAGATCATTTGATGAGCAGAAATAAGGAAGCGAAAAATCTGGTGGTCGGCCTCGATATCGGCACATCCAAGATTGTGGCTATCGTGGGTGAAGTCAAGCCGGACGGGACCATGGAAGTGATCGGCATGGGTATGCATGAATCATCCGGTCTGAAAAAAGGCATGGTGGTCAACATCGAGGCGACAGTGGGCGCGATTCAGCGTGCGCTGGAAGAAGCCGAGCTGATGGCTGATTGCAAAATAAGCGAGGTTCATACAGGCATTGCCGGCAGCCATATTCGCAGCACCAATTCGAGCGGTATGGTGAAGATCAAGGAAAAGGAAGTGACTCAGGCCGACATCGATCGCGTGCTTGAGACCGCCAGCTCCATCAGCCTGCCGGCAGATCAGCAGAAATTGCATGTCCTCGAACAGGCATTCAGCATCGACGGGCAGGATGGCATCAAGAAGCCGTTGGGTATGAGCGGGATGCGCCTGGATGTCGAAGTGCACATCGTCACGGGGGCGGTGGCCGCCGTACAGAACATCATGAAGTGCATCCATCGCTGCGGTCTTGAGGTTAACGAGCTGATTCTGCAACCATTGGCGTCGAGCCGTGCGGTGCTGGCCGATGACGAGATGGATCTTGGCGTGTGCCTGGTGGATATCGGCGGCGGGACGACTGACATCGCTGTGTTTACCGGCGGATCGATACGTCATACCGCAGTGATTCCGATTGCAGGAGATCAGATCACCAACGACATCGCGATGGCGTTGCGCACGCCGACTCAGGACGCCGAGGACATCAAAATTCGTCACGGTTGTGCATTGCGCCAGCTGGCGGATGACGGGGCGATCGAAGTGCCGGGGGTGGGCGAGAGGGGGCCGCGCATGTTATCGCGGCAAACTTTGTCGGAGGTGATCGAGCCTCGTGTAGAGGAACTCTATTCTCTGGTTCAGGCCGAGTTGCGTCGCAGTGGCTTCGACGACTTGCTCTCCTCAGGGATTGTGATTACCGGCGGCAGCAGTGCGATGCAGGGCATGGTCGAGTTGGGCGAGGAGATATTCCATTTGCCGGTCAGGCTGGGAATTCCAAAATATGTGGGTGGTTTGTCGGATGTGGTGAAAACGCCGCGTATGGCAACCGGAGTGGGGCTGTTGTTATATGCCCTTGAGCATCACCAGAATAATGAAGCGACGCGTATGCAATCGACTTCATTTGGCGACGTGTTGGCGAAAATGAAATCGTGGTTTTAAAGGCAGGATGCAGGATTCAGAAATTAGTGTTTAGGTTGAGGGCGGTCAGAATCTGACCAATAAAATTTTTGTGTAATTTAAGGGGACGGCGATGTTTGAAATCATGGAAGAACAATCTCAGGATGCTGTAATCAAGGTAATCGGCGTCGGTGGTTGTGGTGGTAATGCAGTCGATCATATGATTGAGCAGGGCGTGCAGGGCGTGGAGTTTATCGCGATCAACACCGACGCGCAGGCGCTGAACCGCAGCCGCGCACCCACACAACTGCAAATTGGTGCCGCAATCACCAAGGGCCTGGGGGCAGGGGCGAAGCCTGCGGTGGGCCGTGCCGCAGCAGAAGAAGACCGCGAACGAATTAAGGAAATGATCATCGGTGCGAATATGGTGTTTATCACCGCCGGGATGGGCGGCGGTACGGGCACGGGGGCGGCTCCCATCGTTGCGCAAATCGCACGTGAGATGAATATCCTGACCGTGGCGGTGGTGACCAAGCCGTTCACGTACGAAGGCAATCGCATGCGTTTCGCAGCTGAAGGCATCAAGGCACTGCATGAGCATGTGGATTCCCTGATCATCGTGCCAAATTCCAAATTGATGGAAGTGCTGGGAAATGACGTTACCGTACCGGAAGCCTTCAAGGCTGCCAACGGCGTGTTGCAAGGCGCAGTTGCAGGTATCGCCGAAGTCATCAATGTACCCGGCCTGATCAACGTGGACTTTGCCGACGTACGCACAGTCATGTCCGAAAACGGCATGGCGATGATGGGATCGGCCGTCGCATCAGGACCTGACCGCGCGAAAATTGCGGCTGAACGCGCAATCGCAAGTCCATTGCTCGAAGATATCGATATGACCGGTGCGCGTGGCGTTCTGGTCAATATCACGTCAACCAGTTCCTTGAAGGTCAGGGAAATGGAAGAAGTGATGGCTTGCGTGCAGTTCGCCGCAGAAGAAGCCACCGTGATCCTGGGTTCAGTTTTCGACGAATCGATGGGAGATGAGTTACGTGTAACCGTGGTAGCGACAGGGCTGGGCGGGCCGCTGGAACGCAAACAGACCAAGCCTGAAATCGTCTATATGGAGCAGGATTACAAGAGAACCGGTACGCATGATATGCCGATGTCGAATGTGAATTATGGCGAACTGGAAACCCCGACCATCATGCGCAGTGGCCGACGCGCCGCAGTGGATGCGATGGAGAAATCCGGTGTGGATACCTACGACATTCCGTCCTTTTTGCGCAAACAGGCAGACTAGAAACAGGATTCAGGATTCAGGATTCAGGATTCAGGATTCAGGATTCAGGATTCAGGATTCAGGATTCAGGATTCGGGATTTATGCCGCAATGCCGCAGGGGCATTCACACGAAATATAGGCGATGAACCTGCCTTATTTCTGAATGAAGGGCATTCCCCGCACAACTAAGGGGCTGCGCCCCAAGTTGTTGCGTGAAGGATTCGGGAGGCGAGAAGGAAGCGTCGGTGCGGAAAATTATAATAGCTTGATTATTATGGTTTTTTAGCCGGCGCTTTTTTGTTGTCGGCCACCGGATCATCCGTAATAAAAGGCGGGCCCGCCCATGCTGTATTTATATCGCTGGCTATGATCCAGCAAATCAATACACTTAAAATCTGTTTGTAATGCAAAATATCCTGCCGGTTCGGGTGATCGTTAGAGCGGGGTGTGTTGATCGATAGTCAGACAAGTTCCCGGGTTGCTATTTTCTGGCGATATTTGAATCGGCGCAAGATGCGGGCGTATATCCGTCCGTCTTTTTATACAGGGGCGAATTAAGTGCAAAGGACTGACCGGAGGCCGCGACAGCCTCCAATCGGTACAGGAAGGTTTGTGTGTCGAGGTCAAATATTTTGACACACTTC
>JBAZCE010000039.1:0-10146 GCA_041671105.1 Gallionella sp. | reverse complement strand
ATTTTTTCACCCGAAACACAGAATTGCCTGCCTTCCGTTTGGACAGAGCAAAGCTGAGTGGCAGCCCCTGCCGAACCGCTCACCATAATCAAGCCCGCTATTAAAAATTTATTCAACACATCTCCTTTGTTAAGAAATGGAACTGACGCCAGCTGCCGGCGCTACATGGCAGGCCTTATGTGGCGAGTATGCCGGCAGAAACTTACAGATTGCTTGCACCGTGCGAGGGGGCGGCTTTGGTGAACAGTATGATAATTTCAGGGGCAACGACTGGCCGATAGCGCCGCCTGTTTCGATGCTAAACCGTCCGGCAGGCGGTATGTTAGAATCGGGGCATGAAACTTGCCCTTAAAAAACCGATGGTGAAGCAGCGCACCCTTAAAACATCCGTCAGTGTGACAGGCGTCGGCTTGCATAGTGGCGAGAAAGTCACGCTGTCCTTGCGTCCGGGACCTGTCAACAGCGGTATCGTGTTTCGCCGGGTGGACGTAAAGCCGGTTTGCGAATTTCAGGCGCGTGCTGATCTTGTGCATGACACGCGCCTGTCCACCTGTATGGAGCATGACGGCGTACGGATAGCCACGGTCGAGCACCTGATGTCGGCGCTGGCAGGCTTGGGCGTAGACAACGCCTGTGTGGAGATGGATGGCGCGGAAGTGCCCATCATGGATGGCAGCGCGGGGACGTTCATATTTTTGCTGCAATCTGCGGGTATTGTCGAACAAGCGGCAGCCAAGAAATTTATCCGGATCAAGAAAACGGTTGAAGTCAGGCAGGGCGATAAATGGGTCAGGTTTGAGCCTTACAACGGCTATAAATTAACCTTTACCATCAATTTCGCGCACCCTGTGTTTGCCGATACCAAGCAGCATGTCACGGTCGACCTCGATGAGCACTCCTACATACGCGACATCAGTCGTGCGCGAACTTTCGGCTTCATGCAGGATGTCGAAAATATGCGCGCACAGGGGTTGGCACTGGGGGGGAGTCTGGACAACGCAATCGTCATGGATGAATACCGCGTGCTCAATGCCGATGGTCTGCGTTTCGAAGATGAGTTCGTCAAGCACAAGGTGCTCGATGCAATAGGCGATCTGTATCTGTTGGGGCATGCCGTTATCGGCGCGTTTTCCGGTTTCAAATCGGGTCATGCGCTGAATAACGCCCTGCTGCGCGAATTGCTCGCCGATGAATCCGCGTGGGAATTCGTCACGTTCGACAATGTTGAAGATGCGCCGGCATTTTTGCAGCCGCAGTTGCAAACGGCATAATTGTTTTGATGGGGGCAACGATCATGGCAAGAAGCTATTGCTGAAAATGATATTCACAGGAATATTGCACTGCTGTCAATAATCTGAGAATTTGCCATGCTCGTTCCCTCTCCTCAATCCTCTCCCGCACGCGAGCGAGGAAGCGAACGAGTCGCTACGCGAATTTCATATTAAGGAATGGCCTGTGTTGATCCTGCGTGTGTTTATGCTCCTTGTTGCCTTGCTGCTGGTGCTCTCCGGCGGCATGTATATCTTCACGCGCAACCGGCGCTATCTCAGGTTCGCCTGGCAAACAGTGCGCTTTACGCTGCTGCTGTTGCTGGTGTTCGGTCTGTTGTTTCTGCTGGAACGTTATGTGCTGGTGGCCTGGCAGGTGTTTTTGTAGGTCGGGTTAAAAACCGACCTGCGTTTAATCCTGTGAAAACTTTTCAATCGCCTGTTTGAGGGGGGAATCGGTCAGATTTTCACTCAGTTCATGCAGTTCGCGTTTCGCAGTTCTGGTCAGAACGCGCGGTGTGCGCTTGGGGATTGGAGGGGCGTAGCTGACTTGCACCTTTACCCTGATTCCGCTAACCTCGCACCCCCTGTCCTGAAGTCGGCTCACTATCTCCGGCGCCAATTGTTTCAGTTTCGCAGCGACAGTGCCGTTGCTCGCGGCGATGCTGAGAGTGCCCTGGCGCAATCCGAGCACCTGACATGATTGCGTAAGATAGGGCGCAGCGACATAGGCAAATTGCTGCTGCAATTGTGTCAGCGTTTGCACGGTGGCGAGCAGGGAGCGCAATTCAGGATTGCCGCTCATCAGGGAATTTAAACGTTGGGCCACGAACAATGATCACTCAAGTTAAGGATGAAGCGTGAATGTTATTCTAGTTTCCAATCGCTGGGCAGGTTCGCGCAGTATATATTTAGGCGGCAGGCAGATTGTTCTGTTGCTGCTGCTGTTGTCAGGGGTAATTATTGCGGCGGCGGTAGCGCTGCAATTTTCGTTGATGCGACTGGCACCTGCTGCGCATGATCTGGCGCTTCCCAGTCAATATGAGCGCAGCAGTCTGGATACGCTGGCCATCAAGCTGGGCGAAATGCAGGCGCGCGTACAGCGTCTCGATGCGCTGGGTGGCCGGCTGGTCAAGATTACGGGCATGAAGCCGTCTGAATTTCAGTTCGATCAACCGCCGGCTCAGGGCGGGCCATTGCTTTCCATGGGTGCGATGTCGCCTGCCAGTCTGGACCGGCAATTGGATTTTCTGACGCGGGCGGTCGACGACAGAGCCGATAAGCTGATGGCGCTGCAGACGTTGCTGATGCAGGATCAGTTGGCCCGCGGCTTGCTGCCGTCCAGCGTTCCTGTCAGCGAAGGTGTTTATACTTCCAATTTCGGCTGGCGCGTAGACCCTTTTACCGGCCACAGCGCGATGCATGAAGGCGTCGATTTCATGGCTGATGCGGGAACCGCGATTCATGCTTCAGCAGCAGGGGTGGTGGTGTATGCAGATACTCACCCTCAGTATGGTAATATGATCGAGGTAGATCATGGCAACGACATCGTGACGCGTTATGCGCACGCATCGAGGTTGCTGGTCAAGGTGGGGCAGGTGGTGAGGCGCGGCGACAAAATTGCCGAAGTCGGGAGTACAGGGCGTTCTACGGGCAATCATTTGCATTTTGAAGTCCGTTATAAGGGCAATGCCCAGAATCCTGTGCGTTTCCTGCGAGCCGGTTAGTCGAATTAAATAATTGATTGTTATAATTTATAGGGGTGAGATGGTTTAGAGCCACCTCGCCCCGTGGTTGAGAAAACATGATTTCAAAAGTGCTAAAAAGTATTTTCGGTAGTCGAAATGATCGCTTGCTTAAGCAATATCGCGCCACCGTTAAAGAGATTAACAGGCTGGAAGCCGAGGTCGCAAAACTTTCCGACGAGCAATTGCGCGAAAAAACAGACAGTTTCCGACTGCGTTTTACGCAGGGAGAGACGCTGGATGCGATGCTGCCCGAGGCGTTTGCCGTGGTGCGCGAAGCCGGTTCACGCGCGTTGGGCATGCGCCACTACGATGTGCAGATGATAGGCGGGATGGTGCTGCATTCGGGCAAGATTGCTGAAATGCGTACCGGTGAGGGTAAAACCTTGATGGCGACCTTGCCTGTTTACCTGAATGCAATCACCGGAAACGGTGTGCATGTGGTTACGGTGAATGATTATCTGGCCGCGCGCGATGCCGCATGGATGGGCAAACTCTACCGCTTCCTCGGTCTGTCTGTCGGCGTGATTGTGTCGCAGATGCCGTCGGAGGAAAAGCAGGCCGCTTATGCCGCTGACATCACTTACGGCACCAACAACGAGTTCGGTTTCGATTATTTGCGCGACAATATGGCAAGCCATATGGGCGAGCGCTTCCAGCGCAAGTTGAACTACGCGATCGTGGATGAGGTGGACTCCATTCTGATCGACGAGGCGCGTACCCCGCTGATCATCTCCGGTCAGGCTGAGGGCGATGTCAATGTCTACGTGAAAATCAACGAGTTGGTGAAGGCTCTGGTGCGCCAGGCCGAGGAAGACGGCCCCGGTGATTATTCGGTTGATGAAAAAAATCATCAGATTCTGCTCTCCGAATCAGGCCATGAGCATGCCGAAAACATTCTGACTGAAGCCGGGCTTCTGCCGCCTAACGGCAGTCTGTACGACGCCGCGAACATCAGCCTGATACATCATCTGTATGCTGCATTGCGCGCCAATTCGCTGTACCACCTGGATCAGCATTATGTGATCCAGGACGGTGAGGTGGTCATCGTCGACGAGCACACCGGTCGCCTTATGTCCGGGCGACGCTGGTCGGACGGTTTGCATCAGGCGGTTGAGGCAAAGGAAGGTGTCGAGATCAAGAAGGAAAATCAGACGCTGGCTTCGATTACGTTCCAGAACTATTTCCGCATGTACAACAAGCTGGGCGGCATGACCGGAACGGCGGATACCGAGGCGTACGAGTTCCAGCAGATTTACAATCTGGAAACGGTCATCATTCCGCCTAACCGCCCGACGGTGCGCAAAGATATGATGGACAAGGTGTATCTGACCGCGATGGAAAAATACCGCGCGGTGATTGTCGACATCAAGGCGTGTTACGAGCGCGGTCAGCCGGTGCTGGTGGGTACGACTTCCATCGAGAACTCGGAGCTGCTGTCGCATCTGCTTGAGAAAGAAGGTCTGCCGCATCAGGTGCTCAATGCCAAACAGCATGCGCGTGAGGCCGAGATCGTGGCTCAGGCCGGGCAACCCAAGATGGTGACGATCGCGACCAATATGGCCGGGCGCGGCACGGATATCGTGCTGGGTGGCAGTATCGAAAAACAAATCGAGAGTGTCCGCGAAGACGAGAGTCTGGACGATGCAGCCAAAGAGGCGCGCATCGATCAGATGAAGGCTGAATGGAAGATCGTGCATGAGCAGGTGCTGCAAAGCGGCGGTCTGCATATCATCGGTACCGAACGTCATGAGTCGCGACGCGTCGATAACCAGTTGCGCGGTCGTTCCGGTCGTCAGGGCGATCCCGGTTCGAGCTGTTTCTATCTGTCGCTGGAAGACCCGTTGCTGCGCATTTTTGCGTCGGATCGCGTCGCCGCGATCATGAACAAGTTCAAGTTGCCCGAAGGTGAGGCCATCGAGCACACCTGGGTGACGCGTGCGATTGAAAATGCACAGCGCAAGGTCGAAGCGCGCAACTTCGATATGCGTAAGCAGATCCTCGAATACGACGATGTGGCCAACGATCAGCGCAAGGTGATCTATCAGCAGCGCACCGAATTGCTGGAAAGCGATGATATTTCGGAAACGGTAGAAGGGATGCGCGAGAGCGTGCTGGATGAGACGATCAGTCAGTACATCGTTCCGCACAGCATGGAAGAGCAATGGGATGTGGCCGGGCTGGAAAAAGTGCTGGCTGCCGACTTTAATCTGGAATTGCCTTTGGCGCAGTGGCTGGATGAAGACAAGAGCTTGAACGAAGCCGGTTTGCGCGAACGCGTCTTAGAGCACGCAAAACAGCTGTATCAGGCCAAGGTGGAGATGGTCGGATCTGAGACGATGCATCACTACGAGCGCGCCATCATGCTGCAAAACGTGGACGTGCATTGGCGCGAACACCTGTCTGCGCTCGATCATCTGCGTCAGGGCATCCACCTGCGCGGTTATGCGCAGAAGAATCCCAAGCAGGAATACAAGCGCGAGGCCTTCGAGTTGTTTTCAACCATGCTGGACGTGATCAAGCGCGAAGTCACGCAGGTGTTGATGATCGTCCAGGTGCGCAGCGAAGCGGAAGCAGAATCTGTAGAAGCTGCGCCTGCCGTCGAAAATGTACAGTATCATCACGCCGATTATGAAGAGGCGCTGGCTCAACCCGGCGAATCCGATGCGGCAGGGGACGAGCATCAGCCATTTGTGCGTGCCGTGAAGAAAGTCGGGCGCAATGATCCTTGCCCGTGCGGTTCGGGTAAAAAATACAAGCAGTGCCATGGACAACTGAGTTAACAAAGGAGAATGCAATGTCATTAGTGATTGATACGCTGCGCACCTCACCGGTGACAGAGGAGTTAAGCGAAGCCGAAGTGGAAATTCTTGCTGAATTGTTCGAGGTTCAGGAATATAAGGCGGGTGACATTATCGTTCAGCCCAGGGACGAGCAACCCGACAATCTGTATATTTTGGCCAATGGCGATATCGAGGTGAGGATCGAGAGCGGCAGTGGTGACGAGACCACTATTCACGTACTCAAGCCGGGCGATTTGGCCGGCATGATTACGTTCGCAGGCGGTGCCGCAACACAAGTCAGCGCTACGTTGTATGCGGTAGGCCCGACCAAGGTGCTGAGCATGGCGCGTATCCGCTTTGAATCGCTGATCAACACACACCCGATGATCGTGTATCGCGTGATGCGCGGCATCATCCGCAACATGCACGGCATCGTGCGGCGCGTGAACAGCGAATCCGCAGAGCTGTCGAATTATATTTACAAGACCGGCGGTCGTTACTAGTCGGGTTTTAACCCGACTTACGGGATCACGAATGGTGCAGGTCGGGTTTTAACCCGCCTAAAAGCTAATCCGATGTTTTGCAGTATTTAAAGAGAATTTTATGCCGGTTAATCTGAATCCGCCCGTCGAGGCGCTGCCCGTTCCGGGCGTTGTTTTGGGTATCGCAGAAGCGAATATCAAACGTGAAAACCGCCGTGATCTGCTTGTCATGCAGCTGTGCGATGGCGCGCGCGTCGCAGGGGTGTTTACCAAGAATCGTTTTTGTGCGGCGCCCGTGATCGTCGCCCGTGAACATCTGGCTAAAGATGAAGGTATACGCGCGCTGGTGGTCAACACCGGCAATGCCAATGCAGGCACCGGCGAGCAAGGGTTGCAGGATGCACGCAGTACCTGCGCGGCACTGGCAGGCTTGCTGGGCTGTAAGCCATCGCAGATTCTGCCGTTTTCGACCGGCGTGATCATGGAACCGCTGCCTGTCGCAAAAATCGCTGCAGGATTGCCAGCCGCCGTTGCCAATATGGCGGCAGATAACTGGCTGGCTGCGGCAGAGGCGATCATGACCACCGACATCGTCGCCAAGGCGATCTCGAAACAGCTAGTTATCGACGGCGTAACGGTCACTGTTACCGGTATCTCCAAAGGTTCCGGCATGATCCACCCCAACATGGCGACCATGCTGGGCTATATCGCGACCGATGCGGGTATCAGTCAGCCTCTGTTGCAACAGATGGTGACGGATGCTGCGAACCGCTCGTTCAATTGCATTACCGTGGATGGCGACACTTCCACCAACGATGCGCTGATGCTGATCGCCACCGGAAAATCAGCGCTGACTGAAATTGAGGAAATAGAAAGCGATGCTTATCGCGCGCTGTTTGCTGCTGTCACCGAGGTTGCGATCCATCTGGCGCAGGCCATCGTGCGCGACGGCGAAGGGGCGACCAAGTTCATCACGGTCAGGATCGAAGGCGGATGCAGTGAGGACGAGTGCAAGAAAATAGGCTATGCCATCGCGCATTCGCCGCTGGTCAAGACCGCTTTCTTCGCGTCCGACCCTAATCTGGGCCGTATTCTCGCCGCCATCGGCTATGCCGGTGTCGACGATCTGGATGTGGCCGCGTTGCAGCTCTATCTGGACGATGTGCTGGTTGCCGAAAACGGCGGCAGAGCGGCAAGTTATCTGGAAGAAGACGGCCAGCGCATCATGCAGCAGTCCGATATCACGATACGCGTGGTGTTGAACCGCGGTGACGTGAATGCGACCCTGTGGACCTGCGATTTCTCATACGATTACGTGAAGATCAACGCCAGTTACCGAAGCTAATTCAAAACACTGTCCACGAAAGACACTAAAAGCACGAAATTTGGATGGTTTTGTTCTCTGCGTGTTGTCAGGTAGGCCGTGTTTGTCATATGGCGGGACGTAGCTTTCTTGATGCCGTTTACCATGCGTGTCTGGCTATGGAATTGTCACAATGATGTATCCCATAAGCAACCGTTGAAGGGTTTTTGTCGGGTAGTTTTTTCGTGATTTTTGTGTCTTTCGTGGACAATGGGTTGTATCTGAATGAACAAGCTCGATTGTTTTCTTACCCGCGCCGAAGGCTTGCTTAGCCGTCTGGAAGGCGTTCTGCCAGGTTCTCAGGTTCGGGAGCCGGACTGGCAGGCCGCTTGCGCCTTTCGCTGGGATCACAGCCAGCGCACCCTGCAGCCGGTCGCTAATTTTCAGCGCATTCAACTGTCCGACTTGCTCGGCATCGACGATCAGAAAAAGCGCGCGCAGCAAAATACGTTGCAATTCGTAAAAGGCGGCACGGCAAACAACGTGCTGCTCACCGGTGCGCGCGGTACGGGCAAGTCATCCCTGGTGAAAGCGTTGCTGAACGAGTATGCGGCGCAAAACCTGCGCGTGATCCAGATCGACAAGCTGGGGTTGGTGGATCTGCCGCTGATTGTTGGCTTGGTGCAAGGCAGGTCTGAGCGCTTTATCCTGTATTGCGACGATCTGTCGTTCAACGCGGATGAGGCAGGATACCAGACCTTAAAGGCTGCCCTCGACGGCGACCTGGTGGCGTTTTCCGATAACCTGCTGATCTACGCCACTTCCAACCGACGCCATTTGATGCCGGACTACATGGCGGACAACCTTGCGACGAAATACGACGGCGATGAGATTCACCCGGCGGAAAGCGTCGAGGAAAAAGTCTCGCTCTCCGAGCGTTTCGGGTTGTGGATTTCCTTCTACCCCTTCGGTCAGGATGAATATCTGGACATTTGTGCGCGCTGGCTGGCGCATCACGGTTGGTCGCATGGTATGACTGATGAGGTTAGTCGCGCCGCGCTGCAATGGTCGCTCTCGCGTGGCGCGCGCAGCGGGCGCGTGGCCGGGCAGTTCGCAAAGGATTGGTGCGGGCGGCATTAGGGTGGTGTGCATGGTTTGCCGGTGGCAGACCGGCAATGTCTTACACCCGCAAGGGGTGTCCCCGCACAACTAAGGGGCTGCGCCCCAAGTTGTTGCGTGAAAGAAACGCCGCCCCGATCCGCCATCCCTGCGGAATTCCCTGTGTTGCTCGTCTGATCAGGCGGCTGCGCAACTCGCCCTGGCGGTGCGCACAAATCTCGCGCCGCTGCGGAACTCAAATGCAGCAAGGGCATTCCCTCGAAACTACGGAGCTAAAGCTCCTGTTTCTGAATGAACAGTGCTCGCCGAACGTCCCTGATTAGCCTGCGCTACTCGGTGGCGGATAAGGGGTTTCTTACGGAGGATGCGCATAATTTTGTGTATTCTGTGAACGGCGGCTTCCTGGCTTACAATATTGTATTGTTACGGATAGCTGTGTGCCATAACCAGATGTAGAGGTAGTTGCTCCAAAGCGGTCAGTCAACGAATTAGCTTGGCTATTACCCACATGGAATTTTAGAGATTGCCAGCATTTGTTTGGCAGGCAACATGATTCAGCCTTGCCAAAAAGCTTTGCTTATTTTGCATGGCATCGTCGAACTCCCCGCGCCTCACAAGGGATACGAATAATGCAGCTGAGGCAGCCTGACAATTGAGGGATTTATTCGGATTGAATTCAATATCGCTGAATCCGTCATACTCAAGCAGCTGAGAAGACAATTCAGGCGAGGATTGGAGCGCTGTCAGATAAAGCCAGTCATAGAAAGCGGTTACAGGCTGCCGAGGCCAATCAATGTCTTCCAGGTTGAATCCGCACAATTGGCCGCTGCTGCGCAGACGAACATCCGTCTTGGCCTCTCTGGCGCAGACATCAAGCAAATCGAGATAGTGCCTGTCATTCTCAAAAATCTTGCTGCTCTGAAAAACATTTTCAATGCTGATGCGGCGACCATCACGCATTGGGAATTGCAAATTGAAAGCGCTTAACTTAACCCCCTGTTCATTCGGAGACTTGCTGGAAATTTCCAATACACGGGTGATATTTCGTTTTGCCGCAGCGGAATGCAGGGCCGCAATGGATTTTTGCTTTTGGCTGATTGAAAAACCCGAAAACCATTGAAACTCAATTTCGACCGGAATTACCAGTTGTGCGCCGTTTAGTCCGAAAATATAGACTGGTCTGATAGCCATTTCTTGCTCGCTTGAGAAACATCGAGCTGCCATTGTGCATATTCGTGCGTCAAATTAGGTCGCATGGGGGAATGATTGTTGCGACATGAGATGTACTGGCGCACCCAACCTTGGGGAATTGCAAGGCGATGGCGGAATTATCCGGCATTCGCATCACCTGGTTGATAGCGCAGCTGCATCAAGGCGATGGTCTCTTTCATGCTCAGGCGCAATGCATCAGGCTTTATGACTTCCACGCCATCACCCAGACCGAGC
>JBAZCE010000038.1:0-15742 GCA_041671105.1 Gallionella sp. | reverse complement strand
GCTCTGCACTGGCGGCGGTGCCGGCTCCCCGCGTGCTGGTCTCATCCCCCCTGCATCTGCGCAGCTTGCTGGATGCGGGGTTGGCACTGCCGGAAATCGAAAGCGTGGTCTGTGCCACCGCGCCGTTGTCTGACCAACTTGCGCAGGAGATTGAGACGCACTTTGAGGCGCCGCTTTTTGAAATTTACGGCAGCACCGAAACCGGTCAGGTTGCGACCCGCCGCCCCACTGAAAGCTGCAAATGGCAGTTGTTTCCGGGCATAAAGCTGACGATAGAGGGGGATTGCGTGCGCGCGTGCGGCGGTCACATCGAGGTACCGACCCTCATGAGCGACACGATTGAACCCGTTACCGATCAACTCTTCCTGCTGCGCGGGCGTACCGCCGATCTGGTCAATATCGCCGGAAAGCGGCATTCCCTGGCGAGTCTGAACCACCTGATCAACAGCATTCCCGGCGTACTGGACGGGGCTTTTTACATGCCCGATGAAACGAGTCCTGACCGTATCACCCGGCTTGCCGCGTGTGTGGTGGCGCCGAAAATGGAGGCATCGAATCTGCTGGCGGCGTTACGCGAACACATAGACCCGGTTTTCCTGCCGCGCCCGCTGCTGTTTGTGGACGCGCTGCCCCGCAACAGCACAGGAAAACTGCCGCGCGCCGCGCTGCAGGCTTTATTTCAAACACGCACATGAATAACGCCACGCACTGGACGGTACCGCGCGATCATCCCGCTTTTACCGGACATTTTCCCGGCACCCCGATCCTGCCCGGTGTCGTGCTGCTGGACAGGGCGCTGCAGATCATTGCCGGCGAAATTTCGCCGGATCAATACGAAATTGGTTCGGTCAAGTTTCTGAGCCCGGCAGTTCCCGGAGACGAACTTACGATCCGGCACACCGTATCGGCCGGCGGCACGATACGTTTCGACATCAACGCGGGTATGCGAAAAATTGCCGTCGGCAATCTGGTACCGAGGTCAACCGTATGACGCCAACCGCCGGCCAGTCCGCCTGGGCGCAGACACCCGAACGCAGCAACATGCTGATGTTGCGCCTGATGACGTGGATTTCACTGCATCTCGGGCGCAGCGCGGCGCGCAGCGTACTGCACCTGATCGCCGGCTATTTTCTGCTGTTTGCACCCGTCAGTCGTCATGCTTCGAAAAGCTATCTCGAACGCGCACTAGGCCGGCCTGCCCGTTTACGCGATCTGTACCGGCATTTCTTCACCTTTGCCGCCACCATCCATGACCGCATCTATCTGGTCAATCATCGCTTCGATCTGTTCGATTTTGAAATACACGGCGAGGACACGCTGCGCAGCCAGCTGGCTGAGGGCAATGGCTTGTTCCTGATAGGTGCGCATCTGGGCAGCTTCGAAGCAATTCGCGCGCTGGGCCGAAAAGACACCGGGTTGCGCGTCACCATGCTGATGCATGAGGATAACGCGCAAAAAATCAACGCCATGCTGTCTGCCATCAATCCCGATGCGGTGCAGGATATCATCGGCCTGGGGCACATCGATTCGATGCTCCGGGTACAGGATCGCCTGAATGAAGGCGGTATCGTCGGGATGCTGGCGGATCGCACGCCGGGCAACGACACCCTGTACCCCGTGCAAATTTTGCATGCTCAGGCGCACTTGCCGGCGGGCCCGTTCCGCATGACCGCCTTGCTGCGCCGTCCGGTGATATTTATGACCGGGCTGTATCTGGGCGGCAACCGTTACGCCATCCATTTCGATGCGCTGGCGGATTTTTCTGCCGTCGAACGTGGCGGGCGCGATGCGGCGGTGCAGGCGGCCCTCACCCGTTATGCCGCGCTGCTGGATCAATACTGCCGCAAGGCACCCTATAACTGGTTTAATTTTTTCGATTTCTGGCAGTCAACTGCGCCTCCCAAATTACCATGACCCTGCACCTGTTTCCCATGCGTCGTCTGATGCTGCTCGCGGCGCTTATGTTGCCGGTCTTAAGTTACGCCGCCGAGTGGAATCTTGACCTGCTGATGCATAATCTTGCGCAAACCCGTTCTGACCATGCAAGTTTTGTCGAGAAAAAATCCATCGCCATGCTCGACAAACCCGTGGAATCATCAGGCGAGCTGTTCTATTCCGCACCCGATCATCTGGAAAAGCGCACCCTCAAACCCAAACCCGAATCCATGACCGTGGAGGGCGGCACCCTGATCATCGAGCGGGGACACCAGAAACATCGATTGCAATTGCAGGATTACCCGGAGCTGGCAGCTTTCATCGACAGCATACGCGGCACCCTGGCGGGGGATCGGCATGCGCTGGAACGCAATTACCGGCTAAGTCTGGAGGGCCGTGCCGAGCACTGGACGCTGCAACTCATGCCGGTGGATGAAAAAATGCAGGCAGTGGTAAAACGCATCCGCATTGCGGGGATGCACGACGCCGTGCACAGCATCGAAATCACCCAGGCCGACGGAGACAGTTCGCTGATGCTCATCGAAAAGTTGGCAACGCCGTGAGACAAGTAACAGCATGGCGAGAACGCACCGCGATCGCCCTGTGGCTGGCGCTTATTCTGGCCTGCACTGTCGTCATCAGCCGCAGCCAGTTCAGCGCCGATTTATCGGCATTTTTGCCGAAAAACCCGACACCGGCGCAACAACTGCTGCTGGAGCAAATACGCGACGGTCTGGCCTCGCGCCTGATTCTGGTCGGTATCGAAGGGGCTGACGCAGCCACCCGTGCCGCGCTCTCAAAACAAATCGCGCGGCAATTGCGCAGCGATCCTGCTTTTATCAGCGTCAACAACGGCGAGCCCGTCAGCGCCGAGTCCGACCGGGCGTATCTGTTCAACAACCGCTATCTGCTAAGCCCGCAGGTGACACCAGAACGCTTCGGCGCGGCCGGACTGCATGCGGCGATCAGCGACAGCATCGATCTGCTCGCCTCACCTGCCGGCCTGCTGGTCAAATCCTTGCTGCCACGCGACCCGACCGGTGAAATGGTGCAGTTATTGGGTCAGATGAACAGCGCTAACCGCCCGCGCATGATGGCCGGCGCATGGACCTCAGTCGACGGCGCACGCGCCCTGATGTTGATACAAACGCGCGCATCCGGTGCCGATACGGACGCCCAGCAACAGGCCATGAGCGCCATCCGGCAAGCGTTTAACAGCGATGCTGCGCCTGCTGCCAGACTGGTGATGACCGGCCCCGGCGTGTTTTCGGTGACATCCCGCGACGCGATCAAGACTCAGGTCAGCCGCCTGTCCCTGATCAGCATCGCGCTCATCGCGGCGCTGCTGCTGGTGGTTTATCGTTCCGTCACCGCACTGACGCTGGGGTTTTTACCCGTCATCAGCGGCGCGCTGGCCGGCATCGCCGCAGTCAGCCTGTATTTTGGCGCGGTACATGGCATCACGCTGGGCTTTGGCACCGCATTGATCGGCGAGGCGGTGGATTATTCAATCTATCTGTTTGTGCAATCCGAACAGGACGATAAACAGAACTGGATCAAACGCTTCTGGCCCACCGTCCGCCTGGGCGTGCTGACCTCGATCTTCGGCTTCGCCGCGCTGCTGCTGTCGGGTTTTCCGGGGCTGGCGCAACTCGGCCTGTATGCAATTGCCGGTCTGATCGCCGCAGCAATGGTGACCCGCTTCGTACTGCCTCACCTGCTGCCTGAAAAATTTCGCATCCACGATGTGTCGCATATCGGCGAAATCCTCTCGCGCGAGGTTCAGCGCGCCGCCAAACTGCGCTGGTTGGCAGCGTTTGTGCTGCTGGCGGCCTGTACCATCCTGACCGAACATCGCGACAACCTGTGGAACGACAAGATCTCCTCACTGAGTCCGGTGTCGGCATCCGATGTGGCGCTGGATGAACGTCTGCGCGCAGACATGGGCGCGCCTGATGTACGCTATCTGGTGGTAGTATCGGGCGCGAGCCGGGAATCCGTATTGCAGTCTGCCGAACAGGTATCCCGGGTATTGCAAGCGCAGGTCGAGCGGGGCGAGCTCGCCGCATTTGAAAGTCCCAGCCGGTATCTGCCAAGTTTAGCTGCACAACGTGCCCGTCAGGCAAGCTTACCCTCCCCCGCCGAACTGGACGCGCGGCTTGCGCAGGCGCTCCGGGATTTGCCGGTACATGCCACACTGTTTGCCCCGTTCATCGACGATATCGCGACAGCCCGCAGCCAACCGTTGCTGCAAACGACCGATCTTGAAAACACCTCGATGTCCATGGCGGTAGATGCCTTGCTCATCCGCCAGCAACAACACTGGAGCGCCCTGTTGCCGCTGACCGCAGCCGAGGGTGTCGAAATCAACGCAACTCGAATCAGCGCTGCGCTGGGTAATTTGCCCGGCGTGCTGTTCGTGGATATGAAAGCCGAGTCAGACAACCTGTATTCCGGTTACCTGCATGAAGTCATTCTGTTGTCGCTGGGCGGACTGGCGGCGATTATCGGCTTGCTGCTGTTGGTTTTTCGGCAACCCGTGCGGGTGCTGCGCATCATCGCGCCGCTCGCCGCCGCCGTCATCAGCGTCACGGCGGGATTGGCCGTGTTTGGCCAGCAATTGATCATTCTGCATCTGATCGGTTTGCTGCTGGTGGTCGCGATCGGCTCCAATTACGCGCTGTTTTTCGACCGGACTGACATTTCGCCGCGCACACTGGCCTCGATGCTGTTTGCCAACCTGACGACCGTCGCAGGTTTCGGCGTACTGGCGTTTTCCAACGTATCGATATTGCAGGCGATGGGGGTCACCGTGGCGCCGGGCGTCATCCTGGCGCTGATTTACGCTGCGATTTTCGCCAGGAAACCCCATGCTTAACGCCTCCTGGCAACCCGCACTATTGATCCGCGTAAGCCTCGTGCTGCATCTGCTGGCCTTGATTTTTATCGTCGCAACCCCCGGACAGTGGCGCTGGGCGCTGGCTGCGGTGCTTGCCAATCACGCACTGCTCGCACTGCAAGGGCTGTGGCCACGCAGCCACTGGCTAGGGCCGAACTGGACGCGGCTGCCGACAGCCGCTGCCGCCCGGCGTGAAATTGCGCTGACCATAGACGACGGCCCCGACCCCGCCGTTACGCCGCAGGTGCTCGACTTGCTTGATAGTTATTCTGCCAAGGCGACCTTTTTCTGCATCGGCATAAAAGCCGCGCGCCACCCTGAACTGTGCCGCGAAATCGTGCGGCGCGGTCATGCCGTGGAAAATCACAGCCAGCATCACCACCATTACTTTTCGCTGAAGGGACTCGCCGCCATGCTGCGCGAAGTGCAGGCAGCACAGCACACGCTCACCGAAATTACCGGACAGCCCCCCTTGTTCTTTCGCGCGCCGGCCGGACTGCGCAATCCTTTTCTCGACCCTGTGCTCGCGAAACTGGGACTGCGACTTGCCAGCTGGTCAGCGCGCGGTTTCGACACCCGCGTCAATGACGTCGAGCGCGTTAAGCACAAGCTGTTACGCGGCCTGCGGGCGGGTGCCATCTTGCTGCTGCACGACGGCAATGCGGCGCATACACCAGAAGGCATTCCGGTTATTCTGGCCGTGCTCCCCGCGCTGCTGACTGCCGCCCGTGCCGCCGACCTGCGTTTTGTCACCTTGCGTCACGCCATGACATGACACGCAACGAACAACCCGTTTTGCATGAAAAGCCCCCGCCCTGGCACCGTCAGGTTGCCGCCGTCATACCCAGGCATATACATATCAAAGCGCTAGGGACGACACTTTTCATCAGCCTGTTCTTTGCGGCTTACTTCTATTTGCTTAAATCTCCGGCCTACCCGCTTACGGTGATGCCTGTCACCTTGCCGGACCGGCTGATCGGCTTTGCGCCGCAGGCCTTGCCCGTCTACCTGTCACTGTGGGTCTATGTCTCCTTACCCCCGGCCTTGCTGGCGACAAGGCGCGAACTGTACGGTTATGCGCTGGCCATGACCGCAACCTGCCTTGCCGGGCTGATCGTGTTCTATTTCTGGCCCACGGCAGTGCCTGCGTCTCATATCGACTGGGCTCAGTATCCTGACGTCGATTTCCTGAAAAACATGGATGCCTCCGGCAATGCCTGCCCTTCGCTGCATGTCGCGACGGCCGTTTTTTCAGGGCTCTGGTTACATTACCTGCTGCGCCGCTTTGATGCACCGCTGTGGATACTCGGCTGCAACTGGCTTTGGTGTGTCGGCATTGTCTATTCCACCCTGGCGACACGCCAGCATGTGGCGATCGACGTGCTGGCAGGTCTCGCGCTGGGCTTGTCGGCAGCCGCCCTGTCATTGCGTCTGGACAGGATGAATAAAGTCAGCAATCAACCTGTTTGATCCGGCACTGCTGCTATATTTTGTTAAACTCATCCCTTACTCAAGATCGGACTACATTCCCTTGAACCCGCTTTGGCTCTCCCACTTCACCGCGACCAGCAGCATCGGTTGCGGCCTCGACCAGACGCTTGCCGCACTAAGCCTGCGCCGCTCAGGACTTGCGCCCTGCAGGTTTGACACGGTAGATCTGGCAACTTTCACGGGCGAAGTGGCAGGGGTGGATGACGTGCAACTCCCGGCTCATCTGGCTGAGTTTGATTGCCGCAACAACCGGCTCGCACAGCTGGGCTTGATGCAGGACGGTTTTACCGGGGCCGTGCATGCGGCCATCAAAAAATACGGTGCACAGCGCATCGGTGTGTTTGTCGGCACCAGCACGTCCGGGATTCTGCAAACCGAGTTGGCCTACCGGCGACGCGTCCCAGCAACGGGCACACTTCCCGCCGGCTTCAGTTATCGCAAAACGCACAATACCTTCTCCGTCGCGGATTTCACGCGCCACTATTTTGGCCTGACAGGACCTGCGGTCGTCGTGTCATCGGCCTGTTCGTCCAGCGCCAAGGTATTCAGTTCGGCGCGGCGCATGATAGAGTCGGGGCTGATCGATGCAGCCGTGGTAGGCGGCGTGGATACGCTGTGTCTGACGACGCTGTATGGCTTCAACTCGCTCGGCCTGATTTCGGAGCAGGCCTGCCGTCCCTATGATGCACAACGCAACGGCCTGTCGATCGGTGAAGCCGCAGCCTTCGCGCTGCTCGAACGCACACCTGAACACGCCCGTAAAAATCTGAGCGCCGATGCGGTGCTGCTGCTGGGAATCGGCGAATCCAGCGACGCCTATCACATGTCATCGCCGCATCCGGACGGACTGGGTGCGCGCCGTGCGATGCAGGATGCGCTGAACATGGCAGGATTGCAGCCCGCTGAAATCGACTATATCAACCTGCACGGCACCGCGACCCGCAGCAACGATGCGGCGGAAGGGCGTGCCGTTGCAGCCCTTTTCGGTAAAGACACGCCGTGCAGTTCGACCAAGGGTGCGACCGGTCACACGCTGGGAGCCGCAGGCGGACTGGAGGCGGTGATTTGCGCGCTGGCGCTGCAGCACGGCTTGCTGCCCGCCGGCATCAATACACAGCAACTCGATCCTGCGCTTGATCTTGACTATCTGCTGGATAATCGACAACTGCCGGTGGCGCGCGTACTCAGCAATTCGTTTGGCTTCGGCGGCACCAATTGCAGCCTGATTTTCGGACGGGCGGATCACTCATGACACTCACCGCCTACATCGAAGGAATTGGTTTACTGGGTCCCGCTTTAACCGACTGGCAAAACGCTCAAACTATCCTTAACGGGCGGCAGCCTTATCTGCCACAAAAGACCATACTGCCCTCCCCCGCGTTGCTGCCTGCAGCAGAACGCAGGCGCGCCGGTGCAATCGTCAAACTCACCCTGGCGACCGGACTGGAAGCGATCCATGCAGCGGGGCTCGATGCTGCCGACTTGCCGAGCGTATTTTCTTCGTCCGGCGGCGACGGGGAAAACTGCCACGCCATCTGCGAAATGCTCGCATCCGCTGACCGGCAAATCTCCCCGACCCGCTTTCATAATTCGGTGCACAACACGGCCAGCGGATACTGGAGCATTGCCACGGGCGCGATGACCAGTTCATCGGTGTTGAGCGCCTTCGACGCCAGCTTCGGCGCAGGCCTGCTCGAAGCACTAAGCCAGGTTGCGGCAGATGGCACACGCACCGTGTTGCTCGCGTGCGACACCCCGTACCCTGAACCGCTGCACAGCGCCCGCCCCATTCCGGATGCGTTTGGCATTGCACTGGTACTGGCGCCTGAACGCCGTCCACAGGCACTTGCGAAAATCACCGTCAGCCTGACGGATGCCGATGCCGACCGGCTTTGCGACGACGCACTCGAAAATCTGCGCATCCATATCCCCGCCGCACGCGGCTTGCCGCTGTTGCGCGCCATCGCGATCGGCCAGGACTGCCGCGTGGTGCTCGATTATCTGGACAGCACGCGTCTTGCCGTGGCGATTACGCCGTGCTGAATCTTTTCGTAATTCATGACACATCTATTTCAGCAGCCGTCATTCCGGCCTTCGCCGGAATGACGAAGTGACAGGTTTCGCATGTTGTCGCTAATTATGGAAACCTTAATGGATCAAACTGCTCTGGATCACGCCTGGATTGCCCGCCATATCCCGCATCAGGGCAGCATGTGTCTGCTCGATTGCGTTGAGGAATGGGATCAGCAGCGCATTCGGTGTCGCGCGATCAGCCACCGCGACGCCGGCAATCCGTTGCGCTCGAACAATCGGCTGGGGGCTGCCTGCGCTATCGAATATGCGGCGCAAGCCATGGCGGTGCACGGCGCCTTGCTTGCACCAGCGGACAATACCGTCGCACGAGCGGGTTTCCTGATCAGCGTTCGCGGCGCACAGCTGTATGTTGCCCGCCTTGACGACATCAAAGCCGATCTGACCATAGAAGCTGCCTGTATCTCCCGCAATGAAAACAACATCCTGTATCAGTTCAGCGTAAGCTCAGCGGGTCGGTTGCTGCTGGAGGGACGCGCCGCAGTCGTGCTCGATGCAAATTTAATCACCCAAGGTAACCCACCATGAAGAATGCGCTGGTCACAGGCGGCAGCGGCAGCATAGGGGCGGCCATCTGTCGCCGCCTGGCTGGCGACGGTTGCCATGTCTACATTCACAGCAATAGCAATCGACAGGCAGCTCAAACGCTGGCCGACAGTATTTGTGCCGAGGGCGGCAGTGCCGAGGTGCTGGTATTCGATGTGACTGACAGCGAAGCGGTCGCCCGAGTACTGGCCCCGCTGCTCGAACAGCATCCGATCCAGATTCTGGTCAACAATGCCGGCATCCACGACGATGCCATCTTCCCCGGCATGCAAGCCGCGCAGTGGCACCGGGTGATAGACGTCTGCGTCAACGGTTTTTTCAACGTCACCCAGCCGCTGATGATGCCGATGATCCGCAGCCGCTGGGGGCGCATTATCAATGTGTCGTCCATCGCCGCGCTGACCGGAAATAAAGGCCAGGTCAATTATGCAGCGGCCAAGCGCGCGCTCAATTCAGCCACCAAGTCGCTCGCTCTTGAAGTCGCCAGCCGGGGCATCACCGTCAATGCCGTCGCCCCCGGCATCATCGACACCCCGATGAGCGAGTCGGCGTTCGATGCTCAGGACATCGCGCGCATGGTGCCGATGAAACGCGCAGGGTCTCCGGATGAAGTGGCCGATCTGATCGGCTTTTTGGCATCGGACAAGGCTGCCTATATCACCGGGCAGATCATCTCCATCAACGGCGGCATAATTTAACGATGAGCGACCCTATGACTATTCCTGAAGCAACGCCTGCAGTACATGCACCGCATATTCCGCTGACCGATTACTACCCGACAGAGCAGGATCGGCAGGCGTATTTGCGGCAGATTTTCGACAATACCGCAGCGGATTACGACCGCATAGAATCGATGCTGGCATTCGGCACAGGCTCCAACTATCGGCGCCAGGCGCTGATTCGCGCAGGTTTAACCACGGGCATGAAGGTACTCGATGTCGGCGTGGGCACCGGACTTGTTGCCGCGCAAGCCTGTATTCTGACAGGCGACCCGACACGGGTGACAGGGCTCGATCCCAGCCCCGGCATGATGGCAGCCAGTAAACTTCCCAAGACCATGTTGCTGATCGAAGGACGTGCCGAATCCTTACCGTTTCCCGACAACCATTTTGATTTTTTGAGCATGGGCTATGCGCTGCGCCATATCGGCGATCTGTCAGTGGCCTTTGCCGAATTTGAACGGGTTTTGAAGCCCGGCGGCCGCCTTTGCCTGCTCGAAATCACCCGGCCTAAAAATGCTTTCTGGCGCTGGCTGCTTAAAAACTATATGCGCGGCGTGATACCGTTGCTGACAAAATTCGTTTCCACGCAGAAAGACAACGCGACGCTGTGGCGCTATTTCTGGGACAGCATCGAAGCCTGCGTTCCTCCGCAACGGGTTCTGGACACACTCAATGCGACGGGATTGACCCAGGTAAAACGCCATCTGGAAGTCGGTATTTTTTCTGAATATCAGGCAATCAAGGCCGAAAAACCTGAGTAATCCTGTGAAAAACCGCTGTCCACGCATTGGGGGCAAGCAGGGATGATACCCGGTGGGTATCAACTCGCAATGGGGGCAAGCAGCAAGCCCCTTTCAAATTGAGTTGATATTTCAGGGGTTGCGTAGCTCCGTGCTGTGCCACAAGCTGCCCTTCAGCAAATACACAAAATTTCGGACAAACTCAAAAACCGTTTTATCTCAAGCGGCACCTCATACTTCATTGAGGTGAACTTCTACACCCTGCAGGTCAAGGTTCAGTGTCAGGTTTGCACAATTGTATGATTCACCCGAACGTTTGCAACGTTACACAGCGACGGGGATAATCCACGATCCTTTTAACCAGCCCCGGCCTGCATGCCGTGCGAATCTGTCGCACCAGTTCGCCGATGTTCGTTACAATCTGGTTTTGATTCATAACGGAGATTTCCATGCCCACCATCAGCATGTTCTACGGAATTCTGGTTGCGATTCTGTACGAGGACAATGAGCGTCATCATCTGCCGCATATTCACGTACGTTATTCCGGCATGAAGGCCTCTATCGCCATTGAGGATGGACTTGTGCTTGCGGGCGAGATTCCTGCCAAACAGTTGAAAATGGTACAGGCGTGGATCGAAATTCACCGCGACGAGCTGTTTGCGGACTGGGAGCTGGCTGTGTCGGGTGAGGAACCTTACCGCATCGCCCCGCTGCAATGAAGGGGAGCGCGATGGAAATTTTGCTGGATGTTGTCAGAGTCGAGGTTGGTGCCGATTACGCGCTGTTTCTTGAGTTCGAAAATGGCGAAAAGCGTGTATTCGATATGCGCCCGTATCTGGATAAAAAACCTTTTGTAAGGATTAAGGATGCGCCTTTGTTTGCTCAGGCCAAGGTAGATTACGGAACGGTGGTTTGGCCCGGAAACATTGATATTGCGCCGGAAACACTTTACGACCGCTCGGTTCCGGCTAATTAAGGAAACTCTGATTTAATCCGTTCGTGGTTAAGTAGTGACTTAGCACATGTTTCATCGTGCTTAGCCAATACTTAGTAGTCTCATCAGAGCCTGATAAAACTACTGATAAAACTACTCAATTCTGGCTAAGGGCTAAAGCCCAAGCCATCATTGATAGCCATTCGACTAGGCTGTCAAACAACGACGGCCATGCCGCAAGGGCATTCCCGCGAAACAACGGAGCTTTGCTCCTGTTTCTAAATGAAAGTCGCTGGTTATCAGGGCGAACGGGCGATTTGTTCAGCGTTTCCCTAACAAACTTCACTAACCGAAGTCGAAAATAAAAGTAAGGTACTCAAGAACGCCCTTGAACACGTCTTGCCAACAGAACCGGCAGGCGCAACACAAAGCCTGCGAAAAGGCGCGAGTGCATCCAGGTTAATAGCACGTTGTCGCGCAGGTAGCGAAAATGCGACACGCCGCCCTCATCCGGCCGGTAATAACGCACCGGCGCCGACAGATTGACAGGCTGTATCCCGCGCCAGCACAGACGCACCACCGCTTCCGGATCGAAGTCGAAGTGTCGCATCCACGGCTGACGGTGCATCACGCGACGCAAGGGTTCGACCGGATACACGCGAAAACCGAACAGCGAGTCGCCGATGCCCGCCCACAGCGTTTCCAGGTTGGCCCACCAGTTGGATATTTGCCGACCTTTTACACGCAGGGCAGGCGCGCTGGCATCGAACACCGGCACACCCAGAATCATTGCCGCAGGCTGCCTTGCGGATTCCGCCATGAACGCCGGGATACACTCAGAGGGGTGTTGCCCGTCCGAATCCATCGTCAATACGTGCGTAAAACCCGCCGCAGCTGCATGTTCCAGACCGTGCAGCACCGCAGCCCCCTTGCCCTGATTGCGTGGCAAGACCATCACGCGCAGACCGGTATCACTTGCCGCCATCGCCAGCAAACCCTCCGCGCTGCCGTCGTTGCTGCCGTCCACCACCACCCACACCGGGTTCCAGCATAACCTTGCCGCGCGCACGGTTTCATAGACTTTGGCGCCGGGGTTATAGCTTGGGATGAGCACCAAATGCGTAGTCGAGGCGACAATCATGTCCGTTAGTCTCTTATCGGTTAAATTTTCGCAATTAATGAAAAGAACGCTCACGCGGAGGCGCGGAGAACGCGGAAAAAGGCACACAACCACCCCAAAAATAAAAATCTAACAGGCAATATTCATAACTGGTCGAGTTAGCATGAGTTTATCTACATGTGTTTGCGCTTGTAGCCAGTTGGTTGGTAGATTATATCTCCGCGTTCTCCGCGTCTCCGCGTGAGATTATCCTTGGCTCCGGCTCGTCCAGCTCAGGTTGAATCAGCTCATGCGCAAAATAGTGCTCAAGTTCAGCCATGAAGAGCTTGGTGTTCTGCGGCGGATCGAAGCGTTTTCCCAGGCTGACCCGGTAGTGGATGGGCATAACCGGCTTGCGGAACAGCGGCCAGCCTTTGCCAAGATACGCCGAGTCGGTTTCGATCAGTATGGTCTGCACAGGCCTCTGCGCATGATGCGAAATCAGGCCGATACTGCCCTTGAACGGATTGACCGGATGTGCCGTCGTTCGGGTACCTTCCGGAAACAGCAACAGATGGCTGCCGCATTTAAAATCATCCGTTGCCATTTGCACCATGCGCCGCACCGGATCATTGCGGATATAGCGCGCAAGCCGGGCTCCGGCACCGAGAAAAACATTGTTCATCAGGCTGGCTTTAAGCACGCAGGCGACATTCGGCAGACGCGAAATCACCATCACCGCATCCAGCAGGCACGGATGATTGGGCGCGAGAATCAGCGACGGCTCATCGCGCAACACATCCAGCGCGGACAAATCAAAGCTGCAGCGGCGCGAGGCACCGATACTTGCCAGATACAAGCGAAACGCCGCCATGATCACGTAACGCCCCAGCGCCCGCCCCTGACGCTCGGGCAACAGCGGATAGACAATCATCGCAACCGGCGTCCATGCCAGACACAGTATCCCCAGCCACGCGAGACCCAGATACAGCACCAGATAATCGTAGCCATTGAGCAACACACGCAATACGGCACGCATGATCAATCCCCCTGCCCTGAAATAAACGCCTGCGGATGGATGGCCATGGCCTCAATTTCCAGCAGCAGATCCTGACGGCACACATCCGCCTGCAGATAGAGCGCCTTGAGCTCAGCACCCACACAGCGCGCAAGTTCCGCGCGAATCGGCGCCAGATCAGCCGGATGGCGCACGTAGACCTTGTAGGACAGACCGGCCAGATCAAAGCCGGGCTTGCCAGACTGCCGGTTTGCCTCGGTCAGCACAGCCTCGATGTTGGCGATGGTTTCGCGGGTTTGCGCCACGACGTCGTTGGCATGCAACGTTGCGTGGCCGACGATGCTGGCGGTGCCGGAGATAAATAACACCACGTCCTGCCCCATGCGCACCAGCGCCGCACGCGAAAATACCGGACTGCGCGGGCCATACTGAGGGGGATATTGATAAGCGCTGATCTGACGCGGGTTTTCCAAACTCAGCGGCGCACCTCTTCCGGCCAGAAAGGCAATGCTCAACGGCCCCCGGACAACCCCAAGCGCACATGCAGCGGGGACATTTCCCGCCACATCGCGTCCGCAAGCCACAAAGGCATCCTGCCGCCCAAGATTGAACTGCTGATAGCGCTCCAGCCCGAAGCTGCGGGTGTTGATGTCGGCGATGTAATTCCAGAAGCGAAACAGATACGGGAAGCTCAGCGCATCGAGCAGCGCAAACACCTGACGATAGGCCGATTCGGTGGCCTGCTGCAGCGGCGTCTTGCCGGTGTCGGCGTCGAACAGGGTTTCAGGCAGAGTGATCACGCCGAACAACACCTCCTCGTCATGGCGATAATGAATATCGCCGCACTGCCCCTGCGTCAGCGGCCCGCTGCCATGCCAGACTTCACAGACAGAATCGGCGGCATCCAGCCTGTGCATGGCAACGCTCATGCAGGGAATCTCCGGATCAGCCGGTATTTTTCCATCAAATGCATCCGCCGCAAAACACAGCACGCCCAGCACGCTATTTTTCCGCTGTGCCGGTTGCTGCAAAAATTCGACGCTGGACAAGTTTACCGTTTCGCGCATCGGCTCACCGCAGTGTCTGTCGGGCAAGCCGATCCGCCACCTGTCAACAACACGTCACAAACCCGTGCGATGATTCCTGTGGATGAGGCTGGCGATAACACTGGCTTGATATTCATCTGTTTGATTGTATCGTATCCCCGTGTCGATCACGGGTGATTTTGCGGATCGCGCAGACACCGTCAGTTTCGGTCATTCAACCTGTCGTCGCAATTTGTATGTAAAGCAGACCTTGCTTGCACCGCCAACCAGATGAGCGTGTTGATAGCGGTGGCGCAGCCACTTCTCACCGCGTTGCAATGTTCGCTAGCGCACAGTACGGCTACGACAGTGCAGCGTATTGTATCGGCACACGGCGAACGGTAACTTTTTTCGCCATGTACTACAGCACTGTAGTTTAACCACGACTTTTTGTCGTTTTTTCGATCTCTGAAGGAATTTAATCACATGGCAACCGGTACAGTTAAATGGTTTAACGATGCAAAGGGTTTTGGTTTTGTTACTCCCGATGATGGCAGCGATGATTTGTTCGCACATTTTTCCGCCATCAATATGGACGGGTTCAAGTCACTCAAGGAAGGTCAAAAAATCTCCTTCGAAGTGACTCAGGGCGCCAAGGGTAAACAAGCGTCCAATATCCGGGCGGCCTGACAGTCTTTGCGTTTGCAGAGAGTGCAGACGAAGCGGCGGGGAATATTCCGCCTGCTTGTAATTCAGCAATGAGTCCTCCATGTCAGCATGGTCTCGAAGCCGCTGGTTTGTTCGCCCGCCACGCGCCTGCTTCGCACGGCAAACCAGCGCAGGAGGACGCGTGCAGTTACCTGGGGCATGACATGGGAAAGCTCGCTGCCATATAAACGAAAGCACTAACGGGGGCCGCACCGTTTCGCTGCGTGCGACTTACCCTCGTCAATCGGTTCCGGCATAGGACAAACACCGATGGGATATTGCTAAATTTACTTAACACTTAATCAGCAAAGCACCGATATTTTAAAACCGGTCACGTCGTTAACATGGACAGCCTAAGGATAATTGCCATTTTTAGCTTTTCTCTTCGAATCACACACTGTCGGGATAAATCCCGACCTACGACTTAATCAGCAAAGCACCGATATTTTAAAACCGGTCACGTCGTTAACATGGACAGCCTAAGGATAATTGCCATTTTTAGTTTTGCTCTTCGAATCACACACTGTCGGGAAA
>JBAZCE010000037.1:0-16010 GCA_041671105.1 Gallionella sp. | reverse complement strand
ATATTAAAATAAAGAGGTATGCTGGCATATTGAAACTGATCCACCCCGCAGATTGCCGATGTGCCGATTGAGGTGGTCACGGTAACGTCTACCGTGCCGCTCCCCGCGGGTGCTGTGGCGGTAATCTTAGCGTCAGAAACAAAGTTGATGTTTGTAGCTGGGTTTGAGCCGAACATGACTGATTTCACTCTAGTGAAACCCGAACCGTTGATGGTAATGGCTGTGCTGCCGGCATTGGCTCCTTTGCCGGGAGATAATCCGGTAACTGCAGGTAGTGCCTTGTAGGTGAACAAATCCGCAGGGGCTGACCAGGTTCCCTGGACTTGCACCTCCACATTGATCTGTCCTGGCGTTCCGGTGTTGGGATTGGTGGCGGTGATCTGCGTGTCCGAAATAACCTGAATGTTTGATGCACCCGCGCCGTTAAAATTCACGGCGGTAGCGCCTGTGAAATATTGACCCGTGATAGTAACCGGTATATTGCCTGCAAGCGATCCCGAATTGGGAGAGACCGCTGTCACAACAGGAGCGCAGTAAGTGAACAGTTTCGCCGTGGCCGACCAGGTTCCCTGGACTTGCACCTCTACATTGACTTGTCCTGGTGTTCCGGTATTGGGGTTGGTGGCGGTGATCTGTGTGTCCGAAATAACCTGAATGTTTGATGCGCCCGCCCCGTTAAAATTCACGGCGGTAGCGCCTGTAAAGCCTGTTCCTGTGATCGTGACCGTTGTGCCGCCGTTTAAGGAGTCACTATTGGGACTGACGCCAGTTACTGTCGGTGCTGCGCTCATTATTAAATTCCTTAAAAAGGTAAAGAAATTGGAGGCGGATTCAAGTTCGAAGTACAACAACCTGGAGTCGTAGAGTATCGCGTATTTCTACCCGCGAAGAATATCTTATGCGGGGTTCTAAGGCCAAGCGCTTTTCGAGAAAGCAGCGTCGTGCCGCTGCACTCCAATCCTCGAAGCAGCGTCGTGCCGCTGCACTCCATCTAAAACAATTCGATTTCGCCGCACACAGGTTTGCTTTCAACGGTGCTGAGGTAACGGTTTTCTTCTTCGAGGATGGTGTTGTTGTGCAAGGAGCGCAGACGTTTTACCCGCACTTTCCCGGTGGCGGGAAAATAGACCACCATGCGCGGAAAGATATCGCCTACATCTTCGGCAATCACCTTGAGGCCTTCGGTCTGGATGTAATCGCGGGCAAAGGTGATGTTGCGCATGCCGACATCGGTCATGTTTTGCAGGATGCGTCCGCCGCCGAACAGCTTGACTTCCAGGTTCTGTCGCTTGCCGCCGTTCTTCAGGATGACGTTGATCAGATGTTCCATTGCGAAATTTCCGTAACGCGTCGCCGCGCTCAGGCTGGTCGATTTCCAGCCGTCCGCATCGCCTGAGGCGGGCAGCATGAAGTGGTTCATGCCGCCGATGCCTGAAACACGGTCGCGGATACAGGCGGAGATGCATGAGCCCAGGGTGGTATAGACCCCTTCGTTATTGGCCGTGACGTAATACTCGCCGGGAAGGATGCGCGCGGCATAGGCCTCATAGGTGCTGTTCCAGGTTCGCCTTACATGCTCGAAGCCTGGCAGTACAAGCGGGGGGCGCGGGATAGTGGGTAGGGACATAGTGTGCAGTACCGGTTTTTCGGTTAATTGCCGAGAAACAGCTTTTCAGCTTCGATGATTTCGTTCTGCGCTTCACATATCACCTGTTCAATGATGTCAGTGCTAAGACCCGTGGCTTCCCAGGCTGCGGGGTCTACGGGCGAGACATCCGTCAGTTCCAGTGTGTACAGTTCGGCCATCTGCGCAATAAGATCGGCAAGATGCACCAGCGCAGTTTCACGCGGGTAGTGCTGCGCCTTAGCGATGTCGTGATGGCATGCGATGCATTCGATAAGCAGCGGCGGCAGTCCCCATTGTCTTGCCAGTTCTCCGCCTACTTCGGCATGATCGAACCCGAGCACCTGACGTTCGGCCTGATAGACAGGCAGATTGTCCACCTGATCCAGCACCAGAAGCAACGATGCACGGGCTTGTTCGGGCAACCGGTTGAATATGATCAGCTCGCCGATGTCGTGCAATAACCCCGCCGTAAATACCGTCGACGGATCGCAGCCGCGCGCCTGTTTGGCCAGAATGCGTGCGACCAGTGCGCAATACAGGCTGTGATGCCAGAAGTTGTCCATGGACACCAGGTTGTTGGGCAAGCCTGCGAAGGTGCTCGCAACCGACATGGACAGCGCCAGATTGCGGATCTGGCTGGTGCCGATTACCGATACGGCTTTATCGACGGTGGCTATGGTTGAGGATAATCCGTAAAACGGACTGTTGGCCAGGCGCAACATGCGCACGGTGAAGGATGGATCCTGACTTATCGCCTTCGCGATGTCGAACAGGGTGCTGTCCGGATCTTCGATCAGTTGATTGATGCGCAGGAATACATGCGGCAGCGTGATCAGTCCGTTCACTCCCTCCAACAGTTCGGCAATGTTGTTTTTCATAACTTTTCATCCCGTACTAAATTTTTCGAACGAAATTGCCGATGTGTACCGTTGCGAATACTACCACTGTTGCAGATTTTTGCGACGGTGACGCCGGGCGGAAATCTCTGTCTGTTATCATGTCGGTATGCTCAATATACTCAACATGACTTACCTTCAAGGCGGCACCGCCTTATTCCAGCAGGCGAATTTGCAGGCATTTGCCAATCAGCGCATCGGGCTGGTCGGTGTCAACGGCTGCGGCAAATCCACCTTGTTCCGTCTGATCCGCGGCGAGATCAAACCCGAAGCCGGCGAAGTGTCGCTGCAAAGCGGCAAGACGCTGGCCTACGTCGAACAGGAAATTGCCAATTCCGACCAGAGCGCAATGGAATTCGTACTCGATGGCGATGTGGCGTTGCGCCGATTAGAGAAAATTCTGGCGAAAGAGTCACACGATGCGGCATGGTTTGAAGCGCAGCAGCACTTCGAGGCCATCGACGGTTACGGCGCAAAAGCGCGTGCCGCTCAACTGCTCAACGGCCTGGGATTCGATACGGACAGTCTGGGACGTCAGGTTGCCAGCTTCTCGGGCGGCTGGCGCATGCGTCTGAATCTTGCCCGTGCGCTGATGCACAGGGCCGATCTGTTGCTGCTCGACGAACCGACCAATCACCTGGATCTGGAGGCGATCCTCTGGCTTGAGCAATATCTGGCGCGTTATCCCGGCAGCATCCTGCTGGTTTCGCATGACAGGGAGTTTTTAAATGCGACCGTCAACCGCATCGCTCACGTTCACGATTGCGTCATCGACAGTTATGCCGGGGACTACGACGCTTTCGAGCGCGCCCGTGCCGAGAAAATTGCTCAACAGAATCAGGCTTTCCAGACTCAGCAGGTAAAAATTGCCCACCTGGAAGACTTCGTGCGTCGCTTTCGGGCCAAGGCGACCAAGGCCAAACAGGCGCAAAGCCGCGTCAAGGCGTTGGAACGACTCACCCGCATCGCGCCTGCCCATGTCACGGACGGCCATTTCGAACTTGAGATCGAAGCGCCCGAACGCAGCCCGGATCTTCTGATGCGTCTGGACGGTATGGGGTTCGCCTATGGCGATAAAAAGCTGTTCCAGAACGTCAACATGGTGCTGCGCGCAGGGGCGCGCATCGCACTGCTGGGGCCTAACGGCGCGGGAAAATCCACCCTGATCAAGCTGCTGGTCGGCGAGTTGTTACCCACCTCGGGGCGTCTGGATGTCACACCCGACATCCGCATCGGCTACTTCGCCCAGCATCAGCTGGAAAACCTGGATAGCGCGGCGACGCCGCTTGAGCATCTGGAACGTGTGGCGCCGAAGGAAACTACGCTTGCTCTGCGCACCTTTTTGGGACGCTTCGGCTTGGCCGGGAACGCTGAGGACCGGCCGGTGGCGAGTTTTTCAGGCGGCGAAAAAAGCCGTCTGGCGCTGGCGTTGCTGGCCTGGCAAAAACCTCATCTGTTGCTGCTCGATGAACCTACCAATCACCTCGATCTGGACATGCGCGATGCGTTGACGCTGGCGCTGGAGGAGTACACGGGTGCGGTGGTGATCGTCAGCCATGACCGGAGCCTGATTCGTGCCGTGGCTGACGAATTGTGGCTGGTGGCCGATGGGGAGGCCAGGCTGTTTGACGGGGATCTGGAAGATTACAAGAGCTGGATCGAGTCGCGCCGTCCGCGCGAGACGGTGCAAGCCAAACCTGAAAAACCATCTCAGCCTGTTGTTGCGAGGCCGAACCGGAAGGCGTTGCAATCGAGGCGCAGCAAACTTGAGGTTGAGCTGAACAAGGCGCAAGCCGAACTTTCCGGGATCAACGCTCAGTTGGGCGATCCTGCTACTTATTCAAATTGCAGCAGTGATTTTATCGCCCAATTGAATGCGCGGCGCGAAATCGTGCAGGCAAAAGTCGATGAGCTGGAAGAAGCCTGGCTGGAACTTGAAATGGCGCTGGAAGAGTAGGGAGTGCAGCGGCACGACGCTGCCTTGATGAATTTTCCGGGAATTTTTGGGGTGTCCTGAATCCGGCTTTGCTTGCAGGCTCTGAGCGGTGCGCAGACTGAGCATTTTCAAACGAGGACGAGCGCAATGACGAGCATCAAGGAAGGGTTAAGAAACCTGGCGCAACGCGCGTATGCCGCCATGGAGCTGCATGCCCAGTATTTCGAGCCGCGTTTCCTGCCTTTCGGTCTGGTTGCCGTGACGGGTTTTCCTCTTTATTACTTCATCTGGCATTATTTGTTTCCCCAGCCCTACGAGAACCTGCCGCTACGCCTGGCGGGCTGTGTTCTGTTTATCCCCGTGATACTGGCCAAACGCTGGCCGGAGCGCCTGCGCCGCTACCTGCCGGTATACTGGTATTGTGCGGCGCTGTTCGCATTACCGTTCTTTTTTACCTTTATGCTGTTAAAAAACGACGGTAATACCGTCTGGCTGTTGTCGGCCCTGGCTGCGGCGTTTTTGATGGTGCTGTTGTTTGACTGGTTAAACCTTTTTTTTCAGTTTGTAGTCGGCACAGGTCTTGCGTTGCTTGCCTATATCCTGACTACGGATGTGCCTCATTTTGGCGTCCCCAGTCTGGAACAGATACCGGTTTATTTGTTCATCGTGACCATCGGTGTGGTGGCGAATTACAGTTCCGAAGTCGTCAAGCGCGAGCGGCTGCGCGCGATGATGACGACGGCCAGCACGGTCGCTCATGAGTTGCGCACGCCGTTGCTGAGCATCAAGGCAGGGGCGACGGGACTAAAGCTGCATTTGCCGGCCTTGCTGGAAGCCTATCGCATGGCCAGGCAGGCGGGATTGCCGGTGGAAGCGTTGCGCGAAGTACACCTGGAGTCGATGCGCGGGGTGCTGGAGCGTTTTGAAACTGAGGTCAATCATTCCAACACGGCAATCGATATGTTGCTGATGAATACCAAGCCCATCGGCTTCAGGGATGGCAATTTCACCGATTGCTCCATGGCAGCTTGCGTGGAAGTTGCGTTGATGCGCTATCCTTTTTCCTCCGACAGGGAGCGGGAATTGGTAACATGGGACAAGGGGGGCGACTTTGTATTTCACGGCAACGAGTTGCTGATGGTGCATGTGTTGTTCAATTTGCTCAAGAATGCGCTCTATCATGTCACCCGCGCGGGCAAGGGGACGATTCATATTCAAATGAGAGCGTCGCATGGCGGCGGGCAGCTCATTTTCACGGACACAGGGCCCGGCATTTCACCCAAGGTGTTGCCCCATATTTTTACCCGTTTTTATTCCTGGTCCAAGGGGCGCGATAACGGTTCCGGTGCCGGCATCGGGCTCGCATACTGTCGTAGTATTATGGAGGCGTTTGATGGGAGTATTATATGCAAGTCGATAGAGGGCGAGTTCAGCCAGTTCGTTTTAACCTTTCCTGCGGTAAACGTTTGATGCGAAATAAAGAGATTCCTCCCTTTTACTACCCCAGCACGGTTGTGTTTGTCGACGACAGTCGCGACTTTTTGACCAACCTGAGTCTGTTGCTCGATGCCGGCCTCGCGTTTCGTCTTTACGACTCGCCGGTAAGAGCCTTGGCGGTGCTGAACGGCTTGTCCGGTCAGTCGACTTTGGCCGAGCGATTCTTTGTCGTCTCCCCGCTCGGTGAGGATATGCCTCTGCCTCACCACGTCATCGAACTCAACCTGAACAATATCGTGCGCGAGGTTCACAATGAGCACCGTTTCGAGCAGGTTTCGGTGGTGGTGGTGGATTACGACATGCCGGAAATCAACGGGCTGGAGTTTTGTCGCAGCCTCAAAAATCCGGCATTGAAGAAGATATTGCTGACCGGCAAGGCGGATGAGAAGGTGGCAGTGCAGGCCTTCAATCAGGGGCTGATCGACCGCTTCATCCTGAAGCAGGATGAAGATGTGATCCCGGTTCTCAATCGCGCCATCGTGGATCTGCAATTGGCCTATTTTGAAAAACAGGGCCAGATGGTGATGGATGCCCTGGCTGTCGGCTCACATACTTTTTTGCGTGACCCGCTGTTTATTGAGGAATTTCGCAGGATTTGCACCCGGCTGAATATCGTCGAATACTATCTGGTCTCTGTTCCGGATGGCATTTTGATGCGGGACGCGGAGGGTGTCTCCAGCCTGCTGATCGTCCAGACCGAGGACAATATGCGCAGTCACTTCGAGATAGCCTATGATCAGGCCGCCCCCCCGGCATTGCTTGCCGCCCTGAGAAGCAACAAGGTGGTGCCCTATTTCTGGCGCACCAACGGGGAATACGGTCCGTATTGCGAAGACTGGGAGTCCTATTTGTTTCCCGCTACGGAGCTAAAAGGGCGCGATTGGTATTGCTATGCGGTGGTGCCGAATCCAGCCGGCTTCAAGCTGGACTCGGTTGTTTCCTATAACGCCTTTTTGACCTGGCTGGATCAGCAGGGTGGTACGATCTTCAGCTAGCTGCTCAGGCCGCCAGGCTATCCTGAAGCGGGGACGCATGGCGCAGGCGGCGGGTCGAGGCCCAGTTCGCCATGCCTGTCTTGACGCGGATGTCCCGGCAGACGTTAACGATGTGCTCAAGCTCGGCTTGGGTCAGGGCGTAATTGACCGATAGCCGGATCAGCGAGCGGTTTTTTGCCGTGGCAGGCGCGCAAAATACCGAGCCAAAAATCCCCCTGTCTTCCAGGGCATCTCGCAATGCGATGGTTTGCCGTTCGGTACCCGATTCCAGTGCGATGATCTGGGATTGGCTGCCGTTCAGGTTGTAACCCAGCTCTTCGAGGTTGCGCCGCAAATACGCCGCATTGGCGTGCAGCTTAAGCCTGCGCCAGCCTTCATCTTGTATCACGTCCAGCGTCGCGTTAAGCCCGGCCACTTCATGGTTCAGCAGGGTGGAGCTGAAAATTGCAGGCGTGGACTCGAATTTGAAGTATTCGGCAAACCGCGCCGAACAGGCGATGAAGCCGGCACGGCCTGCAAAGGCCTTGGCAAGGCTGGCGGTTCTGAAATGAACCCGATCCGACAAGCCCTGTGCCGCCACCATGCCTTCGCCATGTTGCCCGTGGGTGCCGAGCGAATGCGATTCATCCACGACCAGTATACAGCCGTGGCGTGTGCCTGTTTCCACCACCTCTTGCAGCGGGCAGACGCTGCCGTTGGTGCTGTAAACCGAATCTACCAGAATCACGCCGGGGCCGTATTTCAGCAGCTGGCGTTCCAGATTCTCGATGTCGTTGTGATAAAAACCGACCGGCTTCGCGCCTGCGCTGCGGATCCCCTCCCACAGCGACATGTGCGCCATCATGTCGATATAGACCGGTGTGTTAGCGCCCGCGATCGACTGGATCAGTCCTGTGTTCGCCGCATAGCCTGACTGGCACAGCACCCCCGCTTCAGCATCCATGAAATGGCCCATGCGCCTCTCCAGGTTGAGCAGGGGATTGTCGCCGTGAAGAAAAATACCCGACATCAGCAGGCCATTGCCTTCTTCCTGCAGGCATAGTGCGGCGGCCTGAATTATTTTAGGGTGGCGTGAGACAGACAGGTAATCGTTGCTGCTCAGATGCAGCGATTCCTTGCCGGGGGTTTTGCCGCGCATGATATGTCCGCCGCTCCACGATTCCTGGACCCGCTCGCGATAATACCGGTCAACGCGTCTTGCCAGGAAATCGGGTTCAGGGACGATGGGGGAACGGCACTGCAAAGGGGTGACGATATGATTCATGGTATTGCTCCTGGTTGGTTAAGAAATACGTCCCGTAGGGGGCAGGCTGGCGACCGGGATTGAACCGTCTGATTTTCAAGTGAATTTATTTGAATCCGACGGGTCGCCAGTAACTGCAATTTAGCCCAGTTGCGCGTAGTTTTGATGTGCGATAGCTGATTTTTTTACAGACGTTTGCGATGAGGGGTGTTTTTCACCGGAAATTTGCACGAGGGGCGTGCAATCTGTTTTCAGGGGGCGCACGCAGGCTTTGTCATTGTCGATGCGATGTGGTTTAATCTCGCCCATGAAATTTCCCTTTAAAAACGTAGCGCTCATCGGTAAGCACAAGTCGCAGGACGTGGCGGCCCCCTTGCTGCGGCTGGCGGAATTTCTGACCGGCAAAGGGCTGAGTGTGGTGGTGGACAGTCTGACTGCGGAAAATCTTGCGGACCACCCCTATCCTGCGATGAGTCTTGCCGACATGGCCGAGATGGTGGATCTGGCTATCGTGATCGGCGGTGATGGCACGATGCTGAATATCGCGCGCACCTTTTCGCCTCATCACGTGCCGATGATCGGGGTGAATCAGGGCCGGCTCGGTTTTCTGACCGATCTTACGCTGGAAAACATGTTCGAGAGCATCGCGGCGATGCTGAATGGTGAGTATGTCACCGAGCGTCGGTTGCTGTTGTCGGCGCGCGTGTTGCGGGGCGATGTGGAAGTATTCAGCGGCCTGGCCTTTAACGAGGTGGTGGTGCATCGCAGTCAGATCAGCAGCATGGTCGAATTCGAAGTGCGCATCGATGGCGAATATCTGTACAACCAGCGTGCCGACGGATTGATCATCGCAACGCCGACCGGTTCCACCGCTTATGCGATGTCGGCGGGCGGCCCGATTCTGCATCCGGGGCTGGAAGTGCTGGAGCTGGTGCCGATCTGCCCGCATACGCTGAGCAACCGGCCCATTGTGGTGAACAGTTCGTCGGTGCTGGAAATTTTGATGCATCGTTGCAATGACATCCGTGTTCGTCTGGACAGTCATACCAGTTTCGATATGCAGTTGCATGACAAGATCGTGGTGTCACGCCAGGCCGATCACGCCTGCCTGCTGCATCCGGTAGGGCACAGCTACTACCATACGCTTCGCGAAAAACTTCTTTGGAATCAATCACTTTGAAGATTAGCCCCCAATTCTGATGTTGAAATTTCTCAGCATCCGCGATTTTGTGATCGTGTCTAAACTGGAGCTGGAATTTAGTTCCGGTTTCACCGCGCTCACCGGCGAGACGGGTGCCGGTAAATCCATACTGATCGATGCCTTGTCGCTGGCCTTGGGCGAGCGGGGCGATGCGACCATGGTGCGCAACGGTTGCGAACGCGCAGAAATCACGGCTGAGTTCGACATCAGTGCGCAGCCGGGTGTGCAGTCATGGCTGCTGGCGCAGGAATTGTGCGGTGATGAGAGCGTGTGTCTGATGCGTCGCATGCTCGATGCGGGAGGTCGCTCGCGCGGCTTCATCAACGGCCGCTCCGCGACCTTGCAGCAGATGCGCGAAGTAGGTGAAAAACTGCTCAATGTGCACGGACAGCACGCCCATCAGACCTTGTTGCAGCCGGATGAGCAGCGCTCCTTGCTCGACGGTTATGCCGGATTGCAGGATGGCGCTGCAAATGTAGCTGCCTGTTATCGCGACTGGCAGACATTGAAGAGCCGCAGGATCAGCCTGAGTCAGAATTCAGAGGCGGTAGCGGCCGAGCGCGAGTTGTTGAAATTCCAGAAGAGCGAGCTCGAAGGTCTGGCATTCAATCTGGCAGGCTGGGAGGAATTGCAGGCGGACTATGCGCGTCTGGCTCATGCCGCGAGTCTGCTGGAAACCGCTGCATTCGGCATCGATACGTTGTCTGAAGCCGATAGCGCCTGTCTTACGCAGCTGAATGCGCTGATGGCGCGGCTGCGCGATGGCATGGTGCATGATGCCGGTCTGATCGAGTCGTTGCGCCTGTTGGAGTCGGCGCAGGCGGAATTGCAGGAGGCGGTGTACAGCCTGCGGCACTATCAGCAGCGACTGGAGGTCGATCCGCAGGGGCTTGCGGAAAAAGAGGCCAGGATTCAGTCTGTTATGGATATTGCGCGAAAATACCGCACGCTGCCTGAAGGGCTGGCTGCGGTGCTGGAGCGGATTGTCGCGCGTCTTGCCGAATTGGGTAATGATGCGGATCTCGCAGAATTGACGGCGCAGGAAAAGGCTGCGCACGGACGTTATCTGGATAGCGCGCAGCCATTGAGTACAGCCCGCCGACAGGCCGCAGATAAACTTTCACGCGAAATCACCGCCGCGATGCAGACGCTTGCGATGGAAGGCGGCAGTTTTGCAGTCGCCTTGTTGCCTCTGGCAGAGGGGGGGGCGCATGGGCTGGAGTCGATCGAGTTTCAGGTTGCCGCCAATCCCGGTGTGCCGACACGCAGCATGGCACGGGTGGCATCAGGCGGAGAGTTGTCGCGCATCAGCCTGGCCATACAGGTCGCCACGAGTCAGGTTGCCAGTGTGCCGACGCTGATTTTCGATGAGGTGGACAGCGGTATCGGCGGGCGGGTCGCGGAAATCGTGGGGCATCTGCTCAAACAGTTGGGGCGAGATTATCAGGTGCTGTGCGTCACCCATCTGCCGCAAGTGGCGGCGATGGCGGATCACCAGTGGCAGGTGAGCAAGGCGGTGGAAGACGGCGTTACCTTGAGTCATATCGAGGTGCTGGGGGGTGATCAGCGCATTGCCGAGATTGCACGCATGCTGGGCGGTGTAAGTATTACAGAGACTACCCGAAAACATGCGGCGGAGATGCTGGGGATGGCGGCTTGAGGTATCATGTTGCGGCTTTGCATTGAAATTACGAGACGAGAGACCATGCGCTTTAAAATAATTCTGCTTTCCCTGTTGCTGGCAGCGTGCGACAGCATTTCTGTACCCGCGCCGTCAGCCTATAAGATGGACATCCGGCAGGGGAATTACGTGACGACCGAAATGCGCGACAAGATCAAACCGGGCATGTCGAAGGCTCAGGTGCGCTATGTGATGGGTACGCCGATGATAAGCGATGTGTTTCATGCCAGCCGGTGGGATTATGTTTACCGTCTGGAGCAGGGCGGCAAGCTGGTTGAGCGTCAGCGCCTGACGTTGTACTTCGAGGGCGAAAATCTGGCGCGCATCGATGACAGCGCCCTGACGGTGAAGCCCGCAGTGCCTGTTGTGTCTGACGAAAAATAAACTAAAAGCATTTTGTCCACGAAAAACACGAAAAACACTAAAGTATTTGAGTCGGCATGCAGTTTTTATCGTCACACAATGTGTGAATCGGCATGCATAACTAAGGTTTTGACTCGTTTGCGAGCATCCGCTAAGCGAATTGCCTGCTTACCCTGTTTCGTGAATTTGCGAGCATCTGCTGGATTGCCTGCTTAACACTTTTCGTGTTTTTCGTGGACCGATAGTCGTTTTAAGGAATAAACAAATGAACAAAATTAAAATTGCCATCGCCGGCTGCAGCGGACGCATGGGGCGGGTACTGCTGGAGTGCGTAGCGCAAGCCGATGATCTGGAACTGCACGCGGCGCTGGAACACGGCGGGAGCGCACTATTGGGGCGCGACGCGGGAGAGTTGTTCGGTGCCGCCTGCGGCGTTTTGATTACCGATGATGTGGGAGCTGCATTGCTGGGCGCGGATGTGCTGATCGACTTTACCCGGCCGGAAGGCACGCTGCATCACCTGGAAATCTGTCGCAAACTGGGCGTCGCGATGGTGATCGGCACGACGGGATTCAACGCGCAGCAAAAGGCGCTGCTGGGTACTGCCGCGCAGGAAGTCGGCATCGTGTTCGCCCCCAACATGAGTGTGGGCGTGAATCTGGTGTTCAAACTGCTGGAAACCGCTTCGCGCGTATTGTCCGAAGGTTACGACATCGAAATCATCGAAGCACACCATCGCCATAAGGTGGATGCGCCATCCGGTACGGCACTGGGTCTGGGCGAAGTGATCGCACGCACTTTGGGGCGAGATCTGGCCCAATGTGCGGTATACGGTCGCGAAGGTGTGACCGGTGAACGCGATCCGTCTACCATCGGTTTTGCGACCGTGCGCGGCGGCGATATCGTCGGCGATCACACCGTGCTGTATGCGGGCATAGGCGAGCGCATCGAAATCACTCACAAAGCCAGCAGTCGCGCCACTTTTGCGCTGGGTGCGCTGCGCGCGGCGCGTTTTTTGAAGGCTAACCCGCCTGGTATGTACGATATGCAGGATGTACTGGATCTGAAGTAGGCCGGAGCCTTGGCCTGAGTGAACAGATGTGTTTATGCCGTGTCAGAATTCCCGTAATGTCGACAGTGTATAATCAACACTTCGGCGGTGCCTAATTTAAAACAATCAATGATCAAGAAATTTTTAAAACGCGTATTCAGAAAATCGGCCAAAGCCAAAAAAATCGGCAATGCGCAGGTGATTCCGTTCGCTCTGCATGGCGTTCCCCGTGAGCAGATCAGCTACGGCGCGAAACGCGTGACGGATGGCTTGCAGGCGGCAGGCTTCAAAGCCTATGTGGTCGGCGGTGCGGTGCGCGACCTGTTGCTGAAAAAAATCCCGAAGGATTTCGATGTGGCGACGGATGCGACGCCCGAAGAAGTCAAGCGCGTGTTCAGACGCTCGCGCATCATCGGCCGGCGCTTTCGCCTGGTGCATGTGATGTTCGGCGAAGAGCTGGTCGAGGTTTCCACCTTCCGCAGGATGATAGAAACGGAAGATGCGCAGACCGACGAGCATGGCAGGTTGTTGCGCGACAACGAATTCGGCGATCAGGAGCAGGATGCGGCACGTCGCGATTTTACGGCCAATGCCTTGTATTACGATCCGGCTACGCAGGAAATTTCGGATTACCACGGCGGTTATGCGGACACGCAGAATCACATTTTGCGCATCATAGGCGATCCGTTGGTGCGTTACCGCGAAGATCCGGTGCGTATGTTGCGTGCGGTGCGCCTGTCCGCCAAGCTGGGTATCAATCTGGATGCGGCTACCGCAGCCCCGATCGCACAGATGAAGTCCTTGCTCGATAACGTGCCTGAAGCGCGCATGCTGGATGAAGTGCTGAAGATGTTGTTGTCAGGACATTCCGTTGAGTGCATACAACACTTGCGCAAGATGCAGCTGCATCACGGCTTGCTGCCGCTGCTGGACGTGATCATGGAGCAGCCGACGGGCGAGAAGTTCATCATGCTGGCGCTGAAGAATACCGATGAACGCCTGGGGCAGGAAAAGTCGGTATCTCCGGCTTTTCTGTTTGCCGCATTGCTCTGGCACGAGGTGCTGGCCGCATGGAATCTGCTGGTGGCAAAGGGCGAGCGCCCGATCGGTGCGATGCACACAGCCATGGATGAAGTGCTGGCTCGTCAGAAGAAGAAGCTGGCCATTCCGCACCGTCACGATGCGGTGATGAAGGAAATCTGGTTGATGCAGCAGCGCTTCGATCAGCGTACCGGGCAGCGCCCCTATCGTCTTCTGGAGCAACCGCGTTTTCGTGCCGGTTTTGATTTTCTGTTGCTGCGCTGCGCGAGCAACGAGGTGGATAACGAACTCGGACTTTGGTGGGATGAGTTCCAGGACGCTTCCGAAGTGCGCCGTCAGGAGATGCTGAAGCCTGAGAGCGTCGGGACGATCGCGAAAAAACGCCGTCGCAAGCCGCGCAAGAAACCGGATGCCGCAGCCGGTTCGGATACTCAGACTGACCGGACGTTCGAGTGACGGAACATGTCTGTTTTATCGGATTGGGCAGCAATCTGGGTGAGTCGTGCGAACAGTTGAGGCTTGCAATCGCCGATGTGGGAAAGTTGCCCGGCACGCGCGTGTTATGCACCTCTTCGCTGTATCGCAGCGCGCCGGTGGGTTATCTGGATCAGCCTGATTTTGTCAATGCGGTCGCCAAAATTGCCACTACCCTGACGCCTGAGCTGCTCCTGTCTGCCCTGTTGGGCATTGAAAGTCTGCATGGCAGGCGGCGTACCTTTTGTAATGCGCCGCGCACACTGGATCTGGATGTGTTGCTGTATGACGACTTGCAAATGCATGAGCACGGCTTGACCATTCCGCATCCGCAGATGCACCTGCGCGCATTTGTTCTGCAACCTTTGCTTGAAATTGAACCTGAGTGCGAAATTCCTGTCATTGGTATGGCCGCGCTCGCGCTGACAGACTGCGCGGGACAGGTTCTGGCGAAACTGGAAAACTGACCACAGCCAGTTTGCGGTTTTCAGTTATCAATTGTCCATTATCAATTATCAATTATTAGAACATGCGTACTACGTTAACCACACTGAAGGCCATGCACGGCAAGCGCGAAAAAATCGCCATGCTGACCTGCTATGACGCGAGCTTTGCCGCCTTGCTGGAAGAAGCTGGTGTGGACGTGCTGCTGGTGGGTGATTCGTTAGGCATGGTGTTGCAGGGGTTTAATTCGACCCTGCCGGTCACGCTGGATGATATGGTTTATCACACCGCCTGCGTTGCGCGCGGCGCCAGGCGCGCTTTCATTATCGCTGATATGCCGTTTGGTACTTCCCAGGTCAGTCCTGAAAAAACTTTCGAACATGCCGCGAAGTTAATGGCGGCCGGGGCGCAGATGGTCAAGCTCGAAGGCGGTACCGCAATGACTGAAACGGTGCGTTTTCTGACATCTCGCGGTATTCCCGTCTGTGCTCACATCGGCCTGACCCCGCAATCTGTGCACCAGTTGGGTGGTTATCGTGTGCAGGGGCGGGAGTTGGATTCTGCACAGCAGTTGCAGGAAGATGCCGCAGCGCTTGAGAGGGCAGGGGCGGCAATGCTTCTGCTGGAAGCCGTCCCCGCGCAGCTTGCGGCCCGGATCACAGGGCAGCTGACAATACCCGTCATCGGTATCGGCGCAGGCCCTGATTGTTCCGGTCAGGTGCTGGTGTTGCACGATATGCTGGATATTTATCCGGGTAAGAAGGCGCGTTTCGTAAAGAATTATATGCAGGGGGCCGGCAGTATCGCAACTGCTGTGGCCAACTACGTGGCCGAGGTAAAGAACGGCAATTTCCCTGCGCCGGAGAACGGTTTCTGATGCAAGTCATTACAACCATAGCCGAACTGCGTTCCCGTCTGAGTGGGGAGCCGGATATTGCCTTTGTGCCGACCATGGGTAATCTCCATGCAGGCCATCTCAATTTGATGCGCCGGGCGCAGGAGCATGGCAGTTGCGTGGTGGCGAGCATCTTCGTCAATCCGTTGCAGTTCGGCCCGAATGAGGATTTCGATCAGTATCCGCGCACGCTTGCGGCTGACATTGAAAAACTGCACGGCCTGGTGAGCGTGCTGTTTGCGCCTTCAGTTGACGAAATGTATCCGGCGCAACAGACCGTGTTTATCGAACCGCCGCCGGTTGCCAACGAACTGTGCGGTGCTGCCCGGCCGGGACATTTTCGCGGTATGGCCACGGTGGTGATGAGGTTGCTGAATATTGTGCAGCCTCAGGTTGCATTGTTCGGCAAGAAGGATTACCAGCAACTTCACATTGTTCGCCAGGTAACGGCGCAGTTGAACTTACCGGTACGCATTATCGGTGGTGAAACGGTGAGGGCTGAGGATGGTCTGGCGCTGAGTTCGCGCAATCAGTATCTGACACGGGAAGAACGCAGTGAGGCTGTTTTTCTGTTTCAGACTCTGCAGGGGATGCGGCAGGCTGTTTTGCAAGGGGCGCGGGACTTCGGGCAATTAGAGCAGCAAGCTGTTGTTGCGTTGTCAAAAA
>JBAZCE010000036.1:16156-16493 GCA_041671105.1 Gallionella sp. | reverse complement strand
AATTTTGCTGTTGGTGATGTTGCTGGCGCAGCATTACGTGATGAAATCGTTCGAGGATCAGGTACTCGAAGGCGTCCAGAAAGAAGCGATTGCTTCCGCTGACGGCGTATTGAACGGCCTGAATATGTTGATGATCAACGGCATCATCAGCGACCCTGAGCAGCGCGGGCTGTTCGTCAAAAAGATGGCCACGACGGAAGGTATGGTGGATCTGCGTGTCATACGCAATAAGACGGTGCAGAATCAGTTCGGTGTCGGCTTGCCCTCCGAGCAGCCGGTTGACGAGATGGATAGACGCACCTTGCAAAGCGCTCACTTGCAAAGCGAGCTGCTGGTA
>JBAZCE010000036.1:0-16146 GCA_041671105.1 Gallionella sp. | reverse complement strand
ACGGGCGTCATCTGTTGCGTGTAGAGGTGCCCTTTATTGCCAAAAAGGATTTTCGCGGCACCAACTGTCTGGCATGCCATCAGGTGCCGGAAGGTTCGGTGAACGGTGCTGCCAGCATCACGATGAATGTAGACGAAGAGTTCGCACACTTGCAACGGAATGCCTATCTGTTCTGGGGCTTGCAGTTGGCCGTGCAGGTGTCGTTGTATTTTGCGATCGGCTGGATGATCTCTTTTGTAACCCGGCCCGCGCGCGCGTTGCAGCAGGATCTGGTGAAACTGAGCACCGGTGATTTTACCGGGCAGATACGCATCTACGGTGAAGACGAAATAGGTTCGATCGCCAAGTCGGCCATACTGGTAAACGATGAGTTAGGGGGGCTGATCGGTAATATCAAGGTCGCTGCTCACGATTTATCAACGACTGCGCAACGCGTGACCATGGTCTCCAACATGACCAGCGAAGGTGTCAAGGCGCAAAAAGATGAAACGACGCTGGCCAGCAATACGGTGCAACGCATTGCCAGATCGCTGGACGAATCGGTGCAGGATTCGAAAAGTGCGGTGGAAGTTGCCGACGCGATCACCGCGCAGGCAGGCACCGCAAAACGGGATGCCTCGCAGGCTATGGCGACGATCCATGCGCTGGCAGAAGATGTGGAGGCGGCAACCGGTGTGATTCGGATGCTGGAGAAGGAAAGCTGCGATATCAGCGGTGTGACACAAATGATCACCGATATCGCCAATCAGACCAATATGCTCGCGCTCAACGCGGCGATTGAGGCAGCAAGGGCCGGCGAGCAGGGCCGTGGTTTCGCGGTGGTGGCCGACGAGGTCAGGAAGCTTGCGCAGCGTACTCAGGATGCGACCCAGGAAATCCGGATTAAAATCGAATCCCTGCAGACCGGTGTCAAGGATGCAACACAGGTGATGACCCGTGGGCAGCTGCAGGCGAATGAGAGTGTCGAACAGATCAATCAGACCAATGTATCTCTGGAGAAAATCCTTCAGTCGATCGGCACGATCCATGCGGTGAATGAGAAAATAGCCAACTCCGTTGAGGAGCAGAGTCACATCGCGAATAAGATCAACGAAACTATATTGAATATCAGTTATGTCGCGGATCAGACGGCTTTCAGTTCGAGAAATACGTCGATGGAGATTTCCAAAGTCGCCGATGCAGCGATCCATCTGAACCTGCTTGTAGAAAAGTTCGTGGTGCCGGTGGATGAGACTATCGCTCAGGCTGCGCCGGCTGCCGCCGAGGATGACGGTCTGTTCTAATCAGCGTGCATCGCATTCAGAATACTCTTATGCCCTTTCCCTCGCTTGCGTAGGGGGAGAGCGTAGCGAGGGGGGTCGTGCATGGCGAGCTTCATTGTCATGGGTGGCATCATTGCCATACCCGTTAGTCGTTTTACGCTGAACATTCCTGGGGTGCGGTGAGGATGTATCATTCGTAATCGTCGCTTGCTATGATGACATCATTCGGCAAAGGGTAAAGTTCGGTGACTCACATAACGTCCCATTTTCTCCATGAATATTAATTCAGACAGCTCTTTTTCCAGCAATATTCAGCGCAAATATTTTGTCGTGCTGATGGGCTGGAGCGTGCTGGTAGCGGGGTCGCTGGTATGGAATATTCGACAGGAAGCGCAAGAAACGATGGGAATGGCTATCGCCACCGCCCGCACGAACATTAGCAAAGACATCAGCTTTCGCAAGTGGGTGGCGTCCCACGGGGGGGTATATGTTTCGCCTTCAGAGCGCACACCGCCCAACCCGTATCTCAAAGTACCCGACCGCGACGTGATAACGACCGGGGGTAAGCACCTTACCCTGATGAATCCGGCCTACGCTTTGCGTGAATTACAGAGCGGTTTTGTCGACGATTCCGGTATCCGCAGCCACATTACCAGTCTGAAACTACTCAACCCTGCTAATATCGCTGATGATTGGGAAACAGGCGTGTTAAAGAAATTTGAACAGGGTAGCACGGAGGTTATGGAAGTCAGTAAGGTAGGCGGACAATCCCACTTGAGATTAATGAAGCCTTTCATAGTCGAGTCCGATTGCCTTAAGTGCCATAAGCAACAGGGCTATAAATTAGGTGACATCCGTGGTGGCATCAGTGCGGATGTGCCTTTGTCAATTTATCAGGCAGAAGAACGAAATCGCAACACCATGCAAATACTGTCACACGGACTGATCTGGCTGATAGGGTTTGTCGGGTTAGGTACCGCCTACCGTCGCGAACGTCTGTACGACGACGAGCGCAAGCAGATGGAAGACAAGGTACGTCAATTGGCATTCCACGACACGTTAACCAGGCTACCGAACAGACGTCTTCTCATTGACCGCCTGACTCAGAACATGGCGTCAAGCAAGCGTAATGGTTGCTATAGCGCGTTGCTGTTCATTGATCTGGATAATTTCAAGCCGCTTAATGATACGCATGGACATGTTGCCGGCGATTTGCTATTGATTGAGGTGGCAGAGCGACTAAAAGGTTGTGTGCGCGAGATGGATACGGTCGCGCGTTTTGGCGGCGATGAATTTGTAATCATTCTCAGTGAGTTGGGAAAGGATAAAAATGACTCAACGACACAGGCTCGCATTGTGGCAGAAAAAATCCTCGTCACCTTGTCTTTGCCTTACCAACTGCTAATAAAGCAAAAGGATAAAGCAGAAACTGCCGTCGAGCATCACTGCACTGCAAGTATTGGCGTGGTCGTATTTATCAACCATGACGGTGCTTTAGATGAGATCCTCAAGCGGGCTGACACTGCGATGTATCAAGCAAAAGAGGCAGGACGAAACCTGATCCGGTTTTATGATTTGGATACTTGAACGACCTGTTTGACGCAAAAATGCACTGCTTGTTTAGACTGCAGGCCCTCGCGGGTTAGATTGCATCAGGTTTTGCAGGCATTTTTGAACGGCAGCCTTGTAAGTTGTCCTTCGTGCCCGATAAATGCATTGTCATAATGCAGACGTTTGCCGTAATGAAACTATCGCTCAGGCTGCGTCGGCTACCGCCGAGGATGACGGTTTGTTCTAAGGTAGGTCGGGATTCATCCCGACGGTCTGATGGATTATTATGGCGTACTGAAGAATGCCACCGCTTCGGCTTCCACGCGGGTGCGTTTCATCGGCGGCAGACTCTGCCAGATGCGCTTTCCGTAAGGTTTGCTGATCAGGCGCGGGTCGCAGATCATCAGCACACCCCGGTCGTTTTCGTCGCGTATCAGGCGTCCTGCACCCTGTTTGAGGGTGATGATGGTGCGCGGCAACTGATATTCCATGAACGCATTGCGCCCCTGTTTGGAAATCTGCGCGATGCGCGCGGCCAGCACCGGATCGTCGGGAGGCGCGAACGGCAGTTTGTCGATGATGACCAGCGATAATGCCTCACCTCGCACGTCCACGCCTTCCCAGAACGACTGGCTGCCCAGCAGCACCGCGTTGCCATGCTCGCGAAAACGCGTCAGCAGTTCGTTGCGCGATCCTTCGCCCTGCAGCAGCAGCGGGTAATCCCAGCCGCGCATATCGAATTCGGCCTGCAATATTTCATAGGCGCGCTGCATCGCGCGCAGGCTGGTGAACAGCAAGAAGGCGCGGCCGCGACTGGCTTCGATCATCGGCAGCGCCGCCTGCACTACCGCCTCGGTGTAACCCTCGCTGTTCGGTTCCGGCAGGTTCTGCGGCACATACAGCAAGGCCTGTTTTTCATAATCGAACGGGCTGTCCCAGCAGGCGGTCTTGGCTTTTAGCAGGCCCATCTCGCTCTGGTAATGGGAGAAGTCCTGTTTTACCGCCAGCGTAGCCGAGGTGAATATCCAGGCGCGCGCGGTGCTGCCGATCTGCTTTTCGAAGATCTCGGCAATCGACAGCGGCGTCGAGTTCAGTTGCAGCGAGTGGTGAAACACTTCCAGCCAGCGCACCTTGTCGTCGTCGCCCCTCTCCCCGGCCCCCTCTCCCGCCTGCGGGAGAGGGGAACGATTGCTCCCTCGCCCATTTGTGGGAGAGGGTTGAGGAGAGGGTAAGGCGTCTTGCCATTGCTTTAATTGCAATGCATGCGCCTGCGCGCGCTGCCAGCAGTTTTCCAGCCCTTCGCTGCGTTCGGCCTGTTGTTCCAGCATGCTTGATATCTGCGCAATTTTCTCGCCGAGGTTCTTCAGGGCGGGGGCAAAATCCTTGAAATTTTCCGTCGCAACGGCGGGCATGCGGCCCTCTTTCTTGAACACCAGCCGCAAGTCGCGCGCGGCCTTGTCCAGCTCGTCGCAGGCTTTGGGGAGCGGCGCGAAGTCCTTGGCGGAAGTCAGCGCCTCTATACGCGTATCCTGCGCTAAATCAAGCAGTTGCGATGTTGAAAGATTGTCGCCGAAGAACAGGCTGGCGGTCTCGGGCAGCTGATGCGCCTCATCGAAAATCACCGTGTTGCAGGCAGGCAAGAGTTCCGCCACGCCTTCGTCGCGCAGCATCACGTCGGCGAAAAACAGATGGTGATTGACCACCACGATGTCGGCCTTCATCGCCTCGGAGCGGGCGTGGAGCACGAAACATTCCTTGTGGTTCGGGCATTCCTGGCCCAGGCAATTGTCGCGCGTCGAGGTGACTTGCAGCCAGATCGGCGCATTTTCCGGCACATCGGCCACGCCGCTCTTGTCGCCGGTGTTGCTGGTCTTGGCGTATTTCTTGATTTTTCCCAAATGTCTGATGTCTTCGCGTGTGGCAAAACGGCCGTCGCTGGCCGCGCGTTCCAGATGGTAGTGGCACACGTAGTTGGCGCGCCCCTTGAGCAGTGCGATTGAAACCGGCGCCTTGAGCGCATCGCGCACCATCGGCAAATCCTTCTGGAACAGCTGGTCCTGCAAGTTCTTGGTGCCGGTTGAGATGATCACCTTGCCGCCGCCTAACAGGGCGGGTACCAGATAGGCGAAGGTCTTGCCAGTACCGGTGCCGGCTTCAGCTACCAGAATTGCGTTGTTCTTGATCGCATCGGCGACGGCCAGAGCCATTTCCCGCTGCTGCTCGCGCGGTCGGAATGAGGCCACTTCGGTGGCGAGCGGGCTTTGATTTGAAAAGAAACGGGCGACTTCAGTAGACACGATAATGGAGGTAATAGTTGGGCGTGATAGCTGCGCCATTTTAGCGGATATTCATGCCGACATTCACCAATATCGACAAGCGCGAAGGAATTGATTGAAATGTGGCGCTGTTCCTGTAAAACAGCGCGAGTTCGGAGCTGGCGTAGGTGCTGACAGAGAGGGCGGCGACTTTGGCAAATGCACTGAAATACCAGCGTCAAGATTCTCCGCTAGTAACACCTGCCTTCGCGTGGCTGTTAATAGAACATAAATCCAGATTGATGAGTTGCTCTGTTTTGTCCGTTGGAACTACAATGTCGCTACTTTTGTAGCAGGGAGAGCGATGATGGGAATGCCGGTCAGGATTGATAATACGTTGTACGAGCAGGCGCGTACGGAAGCGCAGATTGAGCACCGCACCATTGCCGGACAGATAGAATATTGGGCGATGGTTGGTCGCGCCTCGCTGGACAATCCGGATTTACCGGTGAGTTTTGTGGCGGAATCGCTGGCCTCGATGCGAGAGCCGCGCGAGCAGGCCACGCCCTTTGTGCCACGGACTCGCCATGCATGAGTTATGCGGTTGAACAGACGAGGCGATTTGCCCGTCAATACAAAAAACTGCACGACAAGGTCGCGGCCGATGTCGATGAGGCAGTCAGGCTGATCGCTGAGCAGCCTGCGATCGGTGAACGAAAAAAGGGTGATCTGGCCGATTTGTTTGTCTACAAATTTCGCAGTCAGGGACAGCTCTATCTGTTGGGTTATACCCTCGACGAGGGGGTGCAGCTGGTTTATCTTGAGGCTATCGGCCCCCATGAAAACTTTTATCGCGACCTCAAACACTGATCAGCGGTTGTGCAAGCGCCCCGCTTTTAAGGGCGGGGCGCTGTCGTGCAGATCCGTTTCGGATCAATATCCTGTCTTGCGTCCTGCTATCTTGGGCAGCTCATGCTCTGCGATCAGCGACCAGATCAGACGGGCAATCGTCTCGGAGGCGATAATCGTATGATTGTTGTTCGCGGCGACAAGCTTGTTTCTCAATTCCGTGCGGACGTCCTGGATACCGGTCAGGTCGAAGATGATGTCGATCTTGTCCCCCATTGCAACGACTTCATCGAGGTGAACGATTTTGAGTCCGGCGGCCTGGGCATGGGCTTTGCCGGGCGTGTCAAAAACCTCGGATACACACGCAAGATTGATGCCGCGCCCGGTCTTGCCGAGCATTTCGCTTAAAAAAGCGGAGCCGATTCTACCCAGTCCGATGATTGCAATGTTCTGTCCTTCCATGCTTATTCTCCCTTGTGAGTGATGCAGTGGTGACTCATTATTGTGAAGCAGGGGCAGTATATCGCCGATTCGGCAGGCATAGCGTCTTTAAGCTTAATTCAATATGTTTTTTTATGTTATTTCAATTTATTGATTAAAAAGGCTATATTTCAGCGCGTCAGTATGCATCGGCCAACAGATCGCTAATCCCGTTCTGAGCTTAAGGGAAACGGCGTTGCGACGGATATAAGGGGTGATTTTATGACGGCTCAATCGATAAGTCGGGTTCGCCGACCGGATCGTGTCCGCGCTTATTTCATGCGTATCATTTGCCCGTCCGGCTTGTGGTGCGCTATTGTGCGAAATTGGCAGCGAAACTCGCGGCAAGAGTAAGGGCAGAACATGGCAAAGGCAAAAACGATTTATTCCTGCACCGAGTGCGGCGGACAAACAGCGAAGTGGCAGGGGCAGTGCCCGCATTGCATGGAGTGGAACACGCTGGTCGAATCGGTGGCGGAACCCGTGTCCAAGGGGGTCAACCGTTTTTCCGCGCTGGCGGCATCGGGTCGCGTACAGATGCTCTCGGATGTGGCGGCGGAGGAAATGCCGCGCACGCCCACCGGTATCGAGGAATTCGATCGCGTGTTGGGCGGCGGACTGGTCTCGGGTGCGGTGGTGCTGATCGGCGGCGATCCCGGTATCGGCAAGTCCACGTTGCTGCTGCAAGTGTTGGCGCATCTGTCGGGGACGCTTAATACCTTATATGTCAGCGGCGAGGAGTCTGCGCAGCAGATTGCGTTGCGCGCCAAACGCCTGTCGCTTGATGCGCGCAGCCTGCGCCTGCTGCCGGAAATTCAGCTGGAGAAGATTCAGGCGACCATTGCACACGACAAACCCGACGTGGTGGTGATCGATTCGATCCAGACCGTGTATTCGGAACAGCTCACCTCCGCTCCCGGTTCGGTGGCTCAGGTGCGCGAATGCGCAGCCCAGCTCACGCGCATCGCCAAGAGTCAGAACATCACCATCATTCTGGTCGGTCACGTCACCAAGGAAGGCGCGCTGGCAGGGCCACGCGTGCTCGAACACATCGTCGACACGGTGCTGTATTTCGAGGGTGACACTCATTCGAGTTTTCGTTTGATCCGGGCGTTCAAGAACCGTTTCGGCGCGGTGAACGAGCTGGGCGTATTTGCGATGACCGAGAAGGGGCTGCGCGAAGTGAGCAATCCCTCCGCGATGTTTCTCTCGCAGCACGGTCAGCAGGTCGCAGGTTCCTGTGTGATGGTGACGCAGGAAGGCACGCGCCCGTTGCTGGTGGAAATTCAGGCGCTGCTCGACGAGGCGCACAGTCCGAACGTGAAGCGCTTATCGCTGGGGCTGGAGCAGAACCGGCTGGCGATGTTGCTTGCGGTGCTGCACCGTCATGCGGGCATCGCCTGTTTCGATCAGGATGTGTTCATCAATGCGGTGGGCGGGGTAAAAATCACCGAACCGGGCGCCGATCTTGCGGTAATCCTGGCGATGGTGTCGTCCTTGCGCAACAAACCGCTGCCGGATAAGTTGGTGGTGTTCGGCGAGGTGGGGCTGGCAGGCGAGGTGCGCCCGGTGCAGCGCGGTCAGGAACGCCTGCGTGAAGCCGCCAAACTGGGTTTTACCCAAGCCATCATCCCTAAGGCCAATGCGCCCAAACATCCTATCCCCGGTATGGAGATCATCGCGGTGGACAGGGTGGAGCAGGCCGTCGATCGGATGCGCTGATAACGCAAGGGAAGAAACATCATTCCACGAAAGACACGAAAGACACAAAATAAATCAAAACTTACATTAACCGTTTGCGAGTTTTGCGAGTTGATACCCACTGGGTATCATCCCTGCGAGAATCGTTTGCGAGTTGATACCCACTGGGTATCATCCCTGCGAGAATCGTTTGCGAGTTGATACCCACTGGGCATCATCCCTGCGAGAATCTTTTTGCGAGTTGATACCCACCGGGCATCATACCTGCGAGAATCGTTTGCGAGTTGATACCTACCGGGTATCAACCCTGCGAGAATCTTTTTCGTGTATTTTCGTGCTTTTCGTGGACGCCGGTTTTTTTCCTGGTTTATGAAGTTGTGCTGTTAGCCGTCTCGCGTTAGAGTGCGGCATGGCTAAAAAATGAGCCTGTAATAATAGGAGTGTCTCGATGTTGTTAACCATGTTGGCTGCGCTGGCCGTATTCATTCTGCTCGCGTTTTTCCGCGCCACGGTAGTCAGCTGGGTGTTGGCCGTCATGGTGATCGTGCCTGTGGTGGCGATCCAGGCTCGCCTGTCCGAAACCATCCTGCAAATCGTCTATTTCCTGCTGTTCGTCGTCATCGTACTGTTCGGTGTCCCGGTTTTACGCCGCACCTTTGTCAGCGGCGCCGTCCTCAATCTGTTCCGCAAAATTCTGCCGTCGATTTCCGCCACCGAACAGGAGGCGATCGACGCCGGCACGGTGTGGTGGGACGGCGACTTGTTCAGCGGGCATCCCGACTGGGAAAAGCTTCTGGCCTATCCTAAATGCGGTTTGAGTCCCCGCGAGCAGGCATTCCTGGACAATGAAGTTGAGCAACTCTGTTCGATGCTCGACGACTGGAATATCACGCACAATCTGGCCGATCTGCCTGCAGATGTCTGGCAGTTCATCAAGGATCGCGGCTTTTTCGGGATGATTATCCCCGAAGAATACGGCGGCCTGGGCTTGTCGGCACAGGCGCATTCGGCCGTGATCGCCAAAATTGCGTCGCGCAGCGGTACAGCTGCGGTGACGGTGATGGTGCCCAATTCTCTGGGGCCTGCCGAACTGCTGCTGCATTACGGCACGGATATGCAGAAGGATAAGTATCTGCGCCGCCTGGCAACGGGACTGGAAGTGCCGTGTTTCGCGCTGACAGGTCCGTTCGCAGGGTCGGACGCCGGGGCGATTCCCGATTGCGGCGTGGTGTGCCGGGGTGAATTTTCAGGGCAGGACGTGCTGGGTATCAGACTCAACTGGGAAAAACGCTATATCACGCTGGCACCCAGGGCGACGCTGCTGGGCCTGGCATTCAAACTGTATGACCCCGATGGGCTGCTGGGCGGCGAGGTTAATCGCGGCATCACCCTCGCCCTGATTCCTACCGATACGGCGGGGGTGCAAATCGGCCGTCGCCATTTTCCGCTCAATTCGGCTTTTCTGAACGGCCCGACGCTGGGGGTCGATGTGTTCATTCCGCTCGATTATCTGATCGGCGGAGAGGCGCATATCGGTCAGGGGTGGCGGATGTTGATGGAATGCCTGGCGGCGGGACGCTCGATCTCGCTGCCTGCCAGCAGTGCAGGCGGCATGAAACTGGCCGCTCGCACCAGCGGCGCCTATTGCCGGGTGCGCAAACAATTCAACATGCCGATCGGTCAGTTCGAAGGCGTGGAAGAAGCGTTGGCGCGTATCGCCGCGCACACCTATATGGTCGATGCGGCACGTCAATTTACCGCGCTGGCACTCGATCTGGGCGAGAAGCCCTCGGTGATCTCGGCGATCATCAAGTACCACGCCACCGAACTTGGCCGTGTCGTCATCAACGATGCGATGGATGTGCACGGCGGCAAGGGCATCAGTCTGGGGCCCGACAATTATCTGGGGCGTTTTTATCAGCAGGCGCCGATCGGCATCACCGTGGAAGGCGCGAATATTTTGACGCGCACGCTGATGATTTTCGGCCAAGGGGCAATCCGCTCCCACCCTTATGTGCTCAAGGAAGTCGCGGCAACGCGGGAAGCGGATCACGATTTTGCGTTGCATCTGTTCGACGATGCCCTGTTCGGTCATATTGGATTTGCGCTTTGCAACGCATCCCGCAGCTTTATCTTCGGGCTCTCGGGCGGGCGCGGCATCCCGGTGCCTCACGGGGGTGCGTGCCAGCGCTACTATCAGCAGATGACGCGTTTTTGTACCGCATTTGCGTTGAGTTCGGATCTGGCGATGGCCGTGCTGGGCGGTTCTCTGAAACGCCGCGAAAAAATATCGGCGCGTCTGGGAGACGTGTTGAGTCAGCTCTATCTTGGCTCGGCGACGCTCAAACGTTATGCGGATGACGGATACCCGGCGGAGGATTTGCCGCTGGTGCATTGGGCGATGCAGGATGCGCTGTACAAGATACAACAGGCCTTCGACGGCGTGATACAGAACTTTCCGAATCTTTTGGTGCGCGGCTTGCTGAGTGTGCTGATTTTCCCGCTGGGTAAACGACTGACACCGCCTTCCGATCAGTTGGGGCATGAAGTGGCGAAGTTGTTGATGCAGCCGGGGGCAGCACGGGATCGCCTGACTTTTGGCATCTATCTGCCGACCGTGCATGGCAAAGATTTTCATGCCCGCTCCCTCTCCCCAACCCTTGATGAAGCAACTAGCCATTCGACTAAGGCATCAGAAAACGATGCCCAAGTCGCTGGTTATCTCCCGCCTGCAGGGAGAGCGGAGCGAGGGGAGCGTAGCTGGGCAAACGAATCGCTACGCGATTATCCTGTCTACGACGAAATGGAGGCGGTGGGTGCGCTGGAAGCCTCTCTTGCCAGCACGCTGCAATGCGAGCCGTTGCAGGCGCAGCTGTTTGCCGCGCGCAAGTCGGGCAAATTAAAAGCCATGGACGAACTGCTGTGCATCGCCGAAGCGCGCGATGCAGGGCTGATTACGGCAGAGCAGGCCCTTCAGCTTGAGCGTGACTATGCGCTGCGCCGCAAGGTGATCATGGTGGACGACTTCGCGTCCGAAGAACTGAGCTCGGGTGGAACAGACCTGACCCGCGCATATGAGACCGTGATGAACCATGTTCGGGACAATGACGAAGTTTGAATTCATCCCGGCAGGGGGTGTGCCCAGGTAGGGGTTGATAGATGTAATGGCGGGGCTTTCCCTGAAAAATATTTTACATTTTGATTTGTAAGGATAATGTTCATGTCAATCGCCGAACAAATTTATGAAGTTGCTAAACCATTGCCGGAATCGCTGGCTTTGGAAGCACTGCATTTCATCGAATATCTGAGTAGTAAAAGTGCAGATCGATCAGAGATCAAAGATTTGACCCGCGCGCAGGAAACTGTGATGAAACACGTTTGGGATAACCAGGATGACGAGGTTTGGAATGATGTTAAATCGCTCTGATACATTTGAAAAACAGGCTCACGCGGAGGCGCGGAGTGCGCGGAGACCAAAGCTGTAGGTCAGGATTCATCCTGACATGTCGGGTTGAAACCCGACCCACGACCCCAAATCCAAAACTAAATATGTCATATATTGAACGAGTTGTTGTAATATTTTGTTTTTATTCTGTTTTTCACCGCGTCTCCGCGTGAGGTAAGTTTTATATAAACAAGGGATGGAATTTTGCCGATGAGTAAGCTGCGCGACAAGGTGATCTTCATCACCGGTTCCACGAGGGGAATCGGGCGTGAGATTGCGCTGCGCTGCGCGCGCGACGGCGCGAAACTGGTGATCACGGGCAAGACGGTTGAGCCGCATGACAGGCTGCCCGGTACGATACACTCGGTCGCTGCGGAAGTGGTGCAGGCGGGCGGTCAGGCTTTGGCAATTCAACTCGAAGTACGCGACGAACAGGCGATCGCTGCCGCTGTTGCACAGGCAGCAGCACATTTCGGCGGCATCGATGTGCTGGTAAATAACGCCAGTGCGATCAGCCTGACGGGCACGCTTGAAACGTCCGCCAAAAAACTCGATCTGATGTGGGATGTGAATATGCGCGCTACGTTTTTGATGTCGCAAGCCTGTATTCCGCATTTGCAGCGCGCCGTTAACCCTCACATTCTCACCTTGTCGCCGCCGCTGAATATGGATGAAAAATGGTTCTCCCCGCATCTGGCTTATACCCTGTCCAAGTACGGCATGAGTATGTGCACGCTGGGACTGGCGCGGGAATTTCCTGAGATTGCGGTGAATTGTCTGTGGCCGCGCACCACGATCGCCACCGCGGCGATAGAATACAACTTCGGGCCCGAAATACTGCGCGCTTCCCGCCATCCTGCCATCGTCGCGGATGCCGCCTGGCAGATACTGTCAGGCAATGGGAATAGCGGGAATTTTTATATCGACGAAGCCGTGTTGCGCAGCAATGGCATTGACGATTTTGAGCAATATGCGGCCTCCCCCGGTACCACGTTGTTCGACGATCTGTTTTTGATGTAACTAATTGATTTTTTTGTATATATTTAACGTGTTACTTTGAAGAGGAAGATGATGGCCGGGTTGGATGTGATTTCACCTGAACAGGCGGGTACGCTGCATGGTTTGTTTCTGGAGCGGGTACGCCGCACGCCTGACGATATTGCCTACCGGTACTTTCACCAGAACGCCTGGCGCGATCTGAGCTGGAAGCAGATGTTGCAGGAGGTGGCGCGCTGGCAAGTGGCGCTGGCAGAACTTCACCTGCAACGTGGCGACCGGGTCGCGATCATGTTGCGCAACTGTCCGGCCTGGATTGCGTTCGATCAGGCTGCGATGTCGCTGGGACTGGTCACCGTACCGTTGTACACCGTGGACAGGCCGGACAATATCGCCTATATCGTGAATGACGCCGGGGTAAAGGCACTTCTGTTCGAGACGGCAGAGCAGTGGCAGAGTTTGCGTACGGTGCGCGATCAAATGGGCAGTGTGGTGCGTTTCATCAGCATCGACAATTTGCGCAACATGGCACCGCCGGTCGGGCAGAAGAGTGAGTCGCGATTGATTCCGATGGCTGAATTTTTGCCGGCTTCAGCGCAACTGTTGCCGGCGGTTGAAGGTCGCCCTGACGATTTGGCCAGCATCATCTATACCTCGGGCACCACGGGCAAGCCCAAGGGCGTGATGTTGAGTCACGCCAATATACTCACCAATGCCCATGCCTGTCTGGGTACGTTTACTGTCAACGAGGATGATATATTCCTGTCTTTTCTGCCGCTCTCGCATACCTTCGAGCGCACGCTGGGTTATTACCTGACGGTGATGACAGGCTCGACGGTTGCCTTTGCGCGTTCGATTGCGCTGTTGTCGGATGACTTGCAGATCATCCGTCCGACCCTGCTGATCTCGGTGCCGCGCATCTACGAGCGCATCTACGGGGCGATCAGGGCCAGGCTGGAAGACGGGCCGAGGTTCAAACGCCGTCTTTTCAATTTTGCAGTGGAGACGGGGTGGGCCAGGTTCGAGCGCGATCAGGGGCGAGGCAACTGGCATGTTTCATTTCTGCTGTGGCCTCTGCTGCAAAAGCTGGTGGCCCAAAAGCTGCTCGACAGGCTGGGCGGCAGGCTTCGCGTCTCTATCAGCGGCGGCGCTGCGCTCTCGCCGGAAATCTCGCGCGTGTTTGTCGGCCTGGGTGTGCCGATCGTGCAGGGCTACGGGCTCACCGAGACCAGCCCCGTCATCACAGGCAATCGCCTGGAAAGCAACTATCCGGACAGCGTCGGCCACCCGATACGCGATGTACAGGTGCGCCTGGGCGAGCAAAATGCGCTGCTGGTCAAGGGGCCCAACGTGATGCTGGGCTACTGGAACAATCCGGATGCGACCCGTGCGATCATCGACCCTGATGGCTGGCTCAATACCGGGGACATCGCGCATATTTCCGACTCGGGGCATGTCTATATCACCGGGCGCATCAAGGAAATCATCGTGATGTCCAACGGTGAAAAGATTCCGCCCACCGATATGGAGCTGGCGATTATGCACGATCCGCTGTTCGATCAGGTGATGATATTCGGCGAGGCGCATCCCTATCTGGTGGCGCTGGCCGTGCTTAACGCGGAAGTCTGGCTGCATTTTGCCGGTGAAATCGGCATTCGTCCCGACATGCCCGAAGCGCTGACCGACAGCCGGGTCGAAGCGAAAGTGCTCAGGCGTATCGCGCGCAACCTGCGCGGCTTCCCGGGCTATGCCAAGGTGAACCGTGTGTTGCTGTTGCGGGAGCCGTGGAGCATAGACAACGGCCTGATGACGCCCACTCTGAAACTCAAACGCGATGAAGTGGCGCAGTGTTTTGCATCTCAGATCAAAGTGCTTTATGAAGGCCATTGATGTGGACGAATTGACCACTCTGCCGGATCGTCAGCCGACCTTGCGCGTGGTGGCGATGCCCTCCGATTGCAGCTATACGGGCGATGTGTTCGGCGGCTGGATCATGGCGCAGGTGGACATCGCGGGTAGTATCCCTGCGGTCCATCTGGCCCGCGGCCGCGTGGCGACCGTGGCGGTGAACTCGTTTTTGTTCAAGCAGCCCGTGTTTATGGGCGACATTGTCAGTTTCTACGCGCGCATCGAAAAGGTTGGGCGCACCTCCATTTCGGTGGATGTCGAGGTGTATGCGCAGCGCGATCCGGCCAATCCGGTTTGTGTGAAGGTGACAGAAGCCAAACTGACTTACGTGGCCGTCGATGAGGACAGACGTCCGCGCGCGGTAACGCTGGCGCAATAGCAGTTCAAGGGGGGATGTTTTTAAAAACAACAGGGGGAGTGTGATGTATAAAAAAACGGCAGTCAGTTGGTCTGTGGCAGGTGCATTGCTGGTGATTTCCGGGGCTGCGTCAGCGTCAGGATTCGCGTTGATAGAACAAAGCGGCAGCGGCCTTGGCAATGCGTTTGCGGGGGGAGCCGCGAGCGCCGGGGATGCCTCGACGATTTTCTACAATCCTGCGGGCATGTCGCGCCTGTCAGGCAAACAGATTACCGTGGCGGGCAGCATGATCGGGCCATCGGCCAAATTTTCCGGTACGGCAACGGGACTTACACCTTTGCAGGTGGCGGGTACAGGAGCCGGTGGCGATGCAGGAAGCTGGACGCTGGTACCCAACGCCTATTTTGCGATGGAAGTAAATCCCGATATGCACTTCGGGTTGGGCATCAATGCGCCGTTCGGCTTGCAGACTCAATACGACCCGAACTGGATGGGACGTTTCCAGGCGATCAAATCCAGTATCAAGACCGTGAACCTGAATCCTTCGGTATCCTATCGGGTCAACGATGCGCTCAGCATTGGTGCGGGGTTGAATTATCAGCGTATCAACGGTGAGTTGAGTAGCATGTCAAATTATAGCGCGGCCGCCTTCAGTGCTGGCAAACTGGGCGTGGTTGGCGCAAATAAGGAAGGACTTAGCACACTTACCGGCAATGACAGCGCATGGGGCTACAATTTCGGCGCGATGTATAATTTCACGCCGGATGCACGAATCGGCGTGGCTTACCGCTCACGGATCAAATACAACCTGAGCGGCAATGTCAGTTTCGCAAACCGTCCCGCAGCGCTGAATGCACTGCTTCCCGATCAGGCTGTTACTCTGGCAATCACGATGCCGGACTCGTTTTCGGTCAGCGGATTTCATCAGGTCAGTGACAAGTGGGACTTCATGGCCGATGCGACCTGGACAGGCTGGAGCGTTTTTCAGCAACTTAATATCCTGAAAGCGAACGGCGCCTCGCTCAGTACGCCGACGCCTGAAAACTGGAAGGATACCTGGCGTGTTTCCACAGGGGCCAGCTATCACTACAGCGAAAGCTGGACTGCACGCATGGGCGTTGCGTATGACCAGTCACCTGTAGCCGATGCGTTCCGCACAGTACGCATCCCGGATGCCAATCGCACCTGGCTGTCGGTGGGAGGTCAGTACAAACCGGGTAAGGAGAGTGCGCTGGACTTCGGCTATGCGCATCTTTTTGTGAGCAATGCTCCTCTTAATCAGAGTGCGACGGCGAATCCCGATCTTGCCGGCAAGGGTTATCTGGCCGGGAATTACAACAA
>JBAZCE010000035.1:9667-16580 GCA_041671105.1 Gallionella sp. | reverse complement strand
GCGCTTCGGTTACAACCTGATTTGGCGCACCGGTATCATCCGAGGCCATTGCATTGAGTGAAAGCGCGGCCAGCATCGCCCCGCACAGCAATATTTCAATTTTCATACCACTTCCCCCGTTACAGCTGAGCGTCAGCCCCGTCGAAACACAGAGAGAACAATCAGCCCAACCAACGCAGCGTAAGGGCGCTGCCCCACAACAAACAGCGCGATAAAAAACGCGCTGCATTGTTGAATCGTAGTCTCGCCAATCAGGGATGACTATAGGTGCATCATGTATTCTTTATCTAGGTAAAACCCCTAGCAGCCAGCATTACTTCTCTCGTCCCAGTTGATTTAATTTATCCGCCAATTATTGATACAAATTAGTTCTGTAAGTAATCAAACAGTTGTGCAACATAAAATCCGACACAAGAAAGTTTTTTCAGAAAAATTTAAAGACGAATTTTTAATTCGTGGCAAATATATTTCAGACACAATGCGAATCTGCAGCAGAGTGCCCCAGGTCTATTCACTGTAAATAAATGCCAGGAAGCCACGAACGTCTGGCTGCAAACACAGTGCAATCATTACGCTGGCGAGAGGGATGGCAGTTTAGCGAGCGTAAGATGACTGTCGCTACTGCCGGAAGAACAAAACTATTTGATGGCCGGCTCTGGTTGCGAAAATTTAAGCGTGGCATATCGAATCAAATCGGCACTGTTCTTCAAATTCAGTTTGAGACGCATATTGGCGCGATGAGCTTCTATGGTTTTTATGCTGCGATTTTTAATTACGGCAATTTCCTGAGAACCCAGACCGGATGCAATCATTTGCAAAATTTCAAGTTCACTACGGGTTAACTGGTTGATCAATTGTTCGGGTTCCGGTTTTCGCTTTATGTTTCGATTTAGAAATAGAGAGGTCATTGGCGGGCTCAGGAATATATTCCCCTTCAACACCTCACGGATAGCTGCAATCAATATTTCCCCGGGTTCCTGTTTCATCACATAGCCGCGGGCACCCGATTTCAAAGCCCGTTCGGCGTAGACTCTCTCGTTATGCATGGAAACGACAAGGACAGGCAAATCAGGCAATTGAATATTTATTTTATGGATCAGATCAAGATCAGCGACATCCCTGAGCGTCAAATCCAGCAACACAATATCGATTGAATGTTCCGTTGCCAGTATCTCCAAAGCTTGATCGGCGCTTTCCGCCTCGGCAATCACCTCTAAATCAGGCTCTGAATTAATCAGCGAAGACATGCCCTGCCGTACCATGGCATGGTCATCCACCAACATCACCTGCGCCGTCAAGTTACTCATACGAGCCCCCTCTTTCCCAACAGCACTTCCGTACCGCCTGTAGCGGGAAAAATAAATTTCAGTGTAGCGCCGATCAGATTGGCGCGGTATTGCATGAACTTCAGACCCATTCCCTGGGACGCTTCACGCTGTATATCAGGGTCGACAAAGCCACTGCCATCGTCTCGTATCGAGATGCAAAGAATATTGTTATTGAGTGAGAGGGAAATAGTCACATGCTGCGCACCACTATGACGCACCGCATTGTTTACTGCTTCCTGCACTATCCTGAAAAGATTAAGCTCCAGAGTGGTATCAGCGATATCGACTTCATTGTGGCAAATAAATTCACAAGCAATGTTGTGCGCAAAAGAAATTTCAGATGCGTACTCTGTCAGCGCAGCCAACAGGCCACTGCTCTCAAGTTCAAATGGAACCAGCCCATGCGCTAACTTCTTGCATTCAGCGATGGCCTTACGTGCCTGAGCCGCAATGAAAGCGATATCTGCCGCCAATTCCTTATTATTCGTAGTCGCTGATATTGTGTTTTGCGTAGCCGTAGCCTGATAGGCTATGGCCGAAATGATCTGTCCCAGATTGTCATGCAGTTCTCGCCCGATCGACCGCTGAAAATCTTCAGACAGGGACGCAAGCGAATGCTCCATGTATTTTCGCTGGGTGATGTCACGCGAAAAACCAACCGAACCCAACAGAACGCCTTTATCGTCGATGACCGGCGCCTTGTAAGTTTCAAACCATTTACGCGATCCCCCGGTCAGAATTTCTTCCTCGAAATTCTTCTTCTTGCACGACTTCATTACATCGAGGTCGTCGGCCCGGTATCTTTCTGCCAAATCAGCAGGGGATATATCATAGTCATTCTTGCCCACCAGTTCATCGGCACTATTTGCGCCAAAAATACGAACAAACCCGTCGTTGACGATAAGGAACCGGCTCTCGGTATCCTTGAGCCAGACCGCGAAGGGAAAGTTATCGAGCAAGGCACGCTGGTAACGCTCTTTCTGCCGCATCTCGACGAGTCTTCGTTCGAGCTCGACTTGCTGGTTGCGCATCGTCCGGAAGATCAGAATATAAAAGGCGGGGGAAGTGAGCGCGGCGAGCAGGACCGGATCGACGATAGCCCATACGTCCAGAAACAACTTCCCGGTGATGCCAAAGATCAGCAGCATGATCAAAAGCTCGACCGCCAGAACGATCACAACCATCGCGGTCACCAACCTCGCGGGGGTATTCAAAAACGTCGGCAGTATTTTCATGATTTCACGAACCTCTTAGTTGAAGTATAGCGAGGGTGACATGGATTTTGTAAAGAACACAATCAATCTTAGTAAAAGTGAGCCGCAAACGAACCTGGCCTGAAAAATTTGCAACGCGGCTGACCGACCGGCACCCACTCAAAACCAGGCACCTGCCGGTTCAGACGCGACATAGTGCCTTCCAGATGTAACAAGGCCCGCATAAATACGGGCCTTTGGGTATGCTTCAAGTCTCGGGAGTTTTTATCCCTTTTTACCAGCCTGATTCACGTTCCGGGGTCGCGCTGATCTTGTGTATGGAAAGGTCTGCGCCGTTAAATTCCTCTTCCGCATCCAGGCGGATACCCACTAATTTTTTGATTGCGCCATACACCAGATACCCCCCGGTGAAAGCGATAGCAATACCCATCAGCGTACCGATGAGCTGAGACATGAAGCTCACCCCGCCGATACCGCCCAGCGCCTTGAGACCGAAAATGCCTGCAGCGATCCCTCCCCAAGCGCCGCACAAGCCATGCAACGGCCACACGCCGAGCACGTCGTCGATCTTCCAGCGGTTCTGCGTCAACGTAAACATCACGACGAACAGGCCGCCTGCCACACCGCCAACCACCAATGCACCAATCGGGTGCATCAAATCAGAACCAGCGCACACCGCTACCAGACCTGCCAGCGGGCCGTTATGCACAAAGCCGGGATCGTTCTTGCCGAACCACAACGCGGCAAGCGTGCCGCCCACCATCGCCATCAGTGAATTCACCGCTACCAGCCCGCTGATATTGCTGATGGTTTGCGCAGACATCACGTTAAATCCGAACCAGCCCACGGTGAGTATCCATGCGCCCAGTGCCAGAAAAGGAATACTGGATGGCGGATGAGCCGAGATGCGCCCTTCCTTGTTGTAACGACCGCGCCGGGCGCCCAGCAACAACACTGCGGCAAGGCCTATCCAGCCGCCCACCGCATGAACCACAACTGAACCTGCGAAATCGTGAAACTCGGCACCGAAAGTTGTGTGCAGCCAGTCCTGAATACCGAAACGGTGATTCCAGGCGATGCCCTCAAAGAACGGATAGACGAAACCGACCAGCATGAAAGTCGCCGCCATTTGCGGATTGAACTTGGCGCGCTCGGCGATACCGCCCGACACGATGGCGGGAATAGCCGCAGCAAAGGTCAATAAAAAGAAGAACTTGACCAGCTCATAACCATTTTTCTGCGCAAGTTCCTCGGCGCCTGTGAAAAAGTTCACACCGTAAGCGATGACATAACCGATGAAAAAATAGGCCAGTGTAGATACCGCGAAGTCGGTCAGAATTTTGACCAGCGCATTGACCTGGTTCTTCTTGCGCACCGTGCCCAATTCCAGGAATGCAAAACCCGCATGCATGGCCAGCACCATGATTGCGCCGAGAAGTATAAACAATGCATCGTTGCTGATTTTGAGATTTTCCATACGATTTTCCTGTTGTCGCTTAACTTACAAAAAATTGTAACCATCATTACAAACACGACAAAAAAGCAATAATCGCGCCAGAAATTCAACGCTTTGAATTTTAAGCTGATATTAAATATCAGCACGGCAGCACACCCAAGAACATCCCATATTGGTGCGCAATTGCCCGAAATAAAAGATTACCGCACCACGGTGGTGCGTACTTCAGGCGCACCAATCCTTCAGATATTTCTCCAGCCAGAACAGGCCGATGATGGTCTTGCTGTCGTTGATTTTGCCCAGGCGAACCCAATCGAGCGCATCCGGCAGCGACAACTCGAACACCTCCAGAAACTCGCCGTCATCAAGACGGCGTTCCTGTATAGTCAATCCGCGCGCCAGAAAATAGTAAATTTTCTCGTCGCCATAACCGATACAGGGATAGGTCGTCGTCAGATGCAGCCACTCGCGTGCCGTATATCCTGTTTCCTCAAGCAGCTCTCGCTGCCCCGTGATCAGTATGTCCTCGCCGTGATCGATCTTACCTGCGGGAATTTCGAAGAATTCGCACCCGGAAGCATAGCGATACTGACGTTCCATAATCAGATTGCCATTGTCGAGCAATGCCAGCACTGCCACCGCACCGGGATGAGTGATGTATTCACGCACACTTGTACTGCCGTCGGGCAGCCGCACGGTATCGCGGCGCACGTGCAACAACGCTCCGTCGTACACCGCATTTGATTCCACACAGGTTTCCAGCAAATCCATTTCCATCTCCACAAATGAATACTCCCGCACAGGGGCGGGAGCGATTCGAACCTGAACTGCGATTGCGGTCTAACGGGCATGGCAAAAAGCCCCCCTGATAATGCAATGGTTCTCGCAGGTATTTTGTCCGAGGGCAAAAACTCGCAAAGTCGCCATGCCCGTTTCCCCCTATCCAACTTTCCCCCGCACGCGGGAGAAAGGGCAAACGAATCGCTACGCGAGTTTCACGTTAATGCAACAGCAACGATTGCTGAACAGAAACGGCGCAAATCGACATCAGGCTGCCCGGCATCATGCCCAGAAACAAGACACCCAGACCGTTCAGTGTCATCAGCAGCCCGGTATCGGAACCTACGACGATAGGCGCATGACTCTCAGGGGCATCGAAATACATCAGCTTGATGATGCGCAAATAGTAGAACGCGCCGATCAGCGAGAACATCACCGCAACGACTGCCAGCCAAGTATGACCGGTTTGCACGATCGCATTGAGCACCGACAGCTTTGCGTAAAAGCCGACCGTGGGCGGAATACCAGCCATCGACAGCATCAGCAGCATCATCATAAATGCCAGCCACGGACTGCGCTGGTTTAAACCCTTGAAATCGTTGAGCGTATCGGCCTCGAAACCTGCACGGGACAACATCATGATCATGCCGAATGCACCGAGCGACATGATCACATACACAACGGTGTAGAACATCGCCGAGCCGTATCCCTCGATCGTGCCACTGACCAGACCCAGCAGCATGAAGCCCATATGCGTGATCGTCGAATAGGCAAGCATCCGCTTCAAGTTAGTCTGCGCAATCGCCGCCAGATTCCCCAGCGCCATCGAGGCGATAGACAGTATGATCAGCATGCCGGACCAGTCATGCTCCAGAGACTGCAGCCCTTCGACCAGGATGCGCATCACAAAGGCAAAGGCCGCAAGCTTGGGCACCGAGCCTATCAGCATCGTCATCGCGGTCGGCGCACCGTGGTAGACGTCAGGCACCCACATGTGGAACGGAACCACGCCGAGCTTGAATGCCAGACCCGATACGATAAACACCAGACCGAACACCAACAGCGGCTTATTCTGCACGCCCTGCTTGATGGCATCGGAGATAACGCCCAATTCCAGAGAACCTGTCGCACCGTACAGCATGGACATGCCGTAAAGCAGCAAACCGGATGCCAGGGCACCCAGCACGAAGTATTTCATCGCAGCTTCGGTCGCGATCGCGGAGTCGCGTTGTAACGCAACCATCGCATACAGGCTCAGAGACAACAATTCGAGACCGAGATACAGTGTCAGGAAATGGTTGGCGGAGATCATCACGTTCATGCCGAGCAACGCGAACAAGGCCAGCACCATGAATTCGCCGGTAAACAAGCCGCGCAGCAGCAGGTACTGACGCGAATACACCAGCACCATCGACATCCCCAGATAACTTAACATCTTGAGCACATCGGACATCAGATCGTCCACATACATGCCGTTGAAGGCATACACCACGCTGTTGTCGTGCGTACCGACCGTGATCAGCGAGCAACCGAATAAGGTGAGCTGGACGAGCAGATAGGTAACGATCTTGCTGCTGTTTTTCAGCATCAGATCCGCTATCAGAATGAAGCAGATCATCGCCAGCAGGAAAATTTCCGCAGCTGCGGGGATCAGATTAGCCATCAAATTCATATATACCTCAAAAACAGTCTTTGGACGTTAGTCGTTAGTCACTAGTCGTTTGTCGCCAGACGTTAGTCGGAAGTTGAATAACTAGCGACCAGCTACTAACGTCTAGCGTCTGTACTTCTACAATGGCAGCTTGGAGTGAGCCACATGCAACAGCAGGTCATTCACCGACACATGCAAAATTTCTGCGAAAGGCAACGGGTATATCCCCATTCCCAGCACGAAAACAGCCAGCACAGACATGATCAGTATTTCACGCCCGTTGATGTCGGTCAGTTCTTCGACGTGGTGATTGGCAACCGCGCCGAAAATTACGCGCTTGTACATCCACAGCGTATAAGCGGCACCGAACACCAGCGTAGTGGCGGCCGCAAAGGCATACCAGAAGTTAACCTTGATCGCGCCCATCAGCACCATGAATTCACCGACAAAAGCGCTGGTTCCGGGCAGACCGCTGTTGGCCATT
>JBAZCE010000035.1:7131-9657 GCA_041671105.1 Gallionella sp. | reverse complement strand
AGAAGGCGGCAAATACCGGCATCTTGTTGGCGACACCACCGTAATCCTTGATTTGACGCGAGTGCACGCGGTCGTACAAGACGCCGATACATAGGAACAGCGCGCCAGCCACAAAGCCGTGCGAGAGCATCTGCAACAATGCGCCTTCGACACCGTAGGCATTGAAGATGAACAGACCCAAGGTGACGAATCCCATGTGAGAAATGGATGAATAGGCGACCAGCTTCTTCATGTCGGACTGCATCAGGGCTACCAGACCGATGTAGACGATCGCGATCAGCGACAGCGCGATCATCACGCCGGCCAGCTTATGGCTTGCATCCGGGGTGATCGGCATGGAAAAACGCAGGAAACCGTAGGCACCCACCTTCAGCATGATCGCCGCCAGCACGACCGAACCGCCTGTCGGCGCTTCGACGTGCGCATCCGGCAACCAGGTGTGTACCGGGAACATCGGCACTTTCACCGCGAAGGCGAAGAAGAAGGCGATGAAGATAAATATCTGCGCCGTCATCGGGATCGCGACCTGATGAAAATCAAGAATAGCGAAGCTGCCGCCGGTCAGGTTGTACAGGTAGATCAGCGCAACCAGCATCAACAACGAACCCAGCAGGGTATACAGGAAAAATTTCATTGTGGCATAAATGCGGTTAGGCCCGCCCCACACACCGATGATGATAAACATCGGAATCAGCATTGCTTCCCAGAAAACGTAGAACAGAATCGAGTCCAGCGCTGCAAACACGCCGTTGACGATCCCCGACATGATCAGGAATGCGGCCATGTACTGAGCAACGCGCTTTTCGATTACGCGCCAACCCGCCAGCACGACGATCACGGTAAAGAAGCTGTTGAGCAGGACGAACAGCATCGAGATACCATCGACGCCCAGGTGATAGTGAATATTGAAGCGCTGAATCCAGTCATGCAGTTCGACAAACTGCATATTGCTGGTCGTGGCATCGAAGCCTGTGTACAGCGGCAAGGTGACCAGACACCCCAACACGCTGCCGACCAGAGCCAGCATACGCGCGAGCGGCGCGTTTTTATCATCGCCGGTTGCCAGAACCAGAATACCGAAAATAATCGGCAACCAGATCGTAACGCTAATAACAGGTAATCCAAAAATCATGCTGTGTTTCCTTCGCTTTATTATCCTATGTCATAACCCTGCGGGCTGTAAGTCAGGATTCATCTGAATTGTCGGGTTAAAACCCGACCTACCATGCCGGGCTAATGCCACACGGGCATTCCAACTTCCAAACGAAATCCCGACCTACTGTAAATCAGGGTTATGCAAACCAGTTTCTCACCGTCAACAAGATGAACACGCCGACAATCATCGTGAATGCGTAATGGTAAATATAGCCGGACTGCAATTTACGTACCGCACCGGATAATTTACCCACAAAACTGGCCGAGCCATTTACCATCAATCCGTCTATCAATATCCTGTCGCCGAACTTGCCGAGGAAGTAGCTCAAACCACGCGCACCACCGGCATAAAACCAGTCGTTGAAACGATCGAAGTAATACTTGTTGTCCAGCAAGGTGTAAATCCACTGAAAACGCTTCTGAATCGCAGCCGGAATATCGGGCCGTTTGAGATAGAAGTACGCGGAACTGGCAACACCGGCAATTGCAAGCCACAACGGCAGACTGGTCAACGAATGCAAAGCCATCGCAAACGCGCCGTGGAACTCTTCATGCAATTCGCGCATCACCTCATGGTTTTCACCGATGTAGATGGCATCCCTGAAATAGCCGCCGAACAACATCGCATCGATCGCAACGTAACCGATGATGACGGACGGGATCGCGAGCATGATCAGCGGCAGCGTCACAACCCAGGAAGACTCATGCGGCTTCTGCCCCGGTGCCAGACCGTGATGATGATCTGCCGAGACTTCTTCATCCGCGTGGTCGCCTGCATGATCTTTATGATGAGCCTTGCCGAAACGCTCCTTGCCGTGAAACACAAGGAAGTACATGCGGAAAGAGTAGAACGCCGTAACGAACACGCCCGCCACCACCGCAAAATAGGCGAAGGAGTGGCCCGGCAGGGTCGACATTTCGACCGCCTCGATGATGCTGTCCTTGGAATACAAACCCGAGAAGAATGGTGTGCCGATCAGCGCCAGAGATCCGATCAGCGACGTGATCCAGGTGACCGGCATGTATTTCTTCAGACCGCCCATGTTGCGGATGTCCTGATCGTGGTGCATACCGATGATGACAGAGCCTGCGGCCAGGAACAGCAAGGCCTTGAAGAACGCGTGGGTCATCAGGTGGAAGATCGCCACAGGATAAGCCGATGCGCCGAGCGCCACGGTCATATAGCCCAATTGCGACAGGGTCGAATACGCAATGACGCGCTTGATGTCGTTCTGGATGATACCCAGAAAGCCCATGAACAACGCCGTGATCGCACCGATGATCATCACGAAAGACAGCGCCGTATCGGAGAGTTCAAACATCGGCGACATGCGTGCCACCATGAAGATACCGGCCGTCACCATGGTCGCT
>JBAZCE010000035.1:0-7121 GCA_041671105.1 Gallionella sp. | reverse complement strand
ATCAGTGCTGAAATCGGTGTCGGGCCTTCCATCGAATCGGGCAGCCATACGTGCAACGGAAACTGCGCCGACTTACCCATCGCACCGATAAACAGCAGGATGCAGATCGCCGTGATCAGATTGACCGACATACCGCCGATCGGCGCCATGTCATTCGCGTGTGCGGCGACATTGGCGAAAACGGCAGCGTAATCGAGTGTGCCGAAAACCATCAGGATCAAACCGATACCCAACAGAAAGCCGAAGTCACCTACACGGTTGACCAGAAAGGCTTTCAGATTGGCGTAGATCGCGGTGGGCCTCGTGTACCAGAAGCCGATCAGCAGGTAGGAGACCAGACCCACGGCTTCCCAGCCGAAGAACAGTTGCATGAAGTTGTTCGCCATCACCAGCATCAGCATCGAGAAGGTGAACAATGAAATGTAGCTGAAGAAACGCTGATAGCCTGCGTCTTCCTTCATATAGCCGATGGTGTAGATATGCACCATCAGGGATACGGAGGTCACCACCAGCATCATCGTGACAGTCAGACGGTCGATCAGAAATCCGACATGGAAGCTCGTGTCGCCGGAAGTCAGCCAGGTGTAGACCGGGCCATTAAACATATGCCCGGCCATCACATCCTGGAATATCCGGATAGACGAATACAACGATACGCCGACCAGGGCGATGGTGATGCGGTGCGTCGTGGTGCGACCGAGCACGCCGCCGAACAGACCGGCCACGATTGCGCCCAGCAGCGGGGCTAACGGTACCAACAGGTAATAGGTTTGAATATCCATCACATCAGCCTTTCAAACTGCCCAGATCATCAACGTTGATGGTGCGCAGATTACGGAACAACACCACCAGAATCGCAAGTCCGATTGCCGCTTCTGCCGCGGCTACGGTAAGAATAAAGAACACAAAGACCTGCCCTGCCGTATCGTTCAGATAATGCGAAAAGGCGACAAAGTTGGTATTCACGGCCAGCAGCATCAGCTCGATGCACATCAGCAATATGATCACGTTCTTGCGATTGAGAAAAATGCCTACCACGCTGATGGCAAACAGCACCGCGCTAAACACCAGATAATGTGAAAGGGTTACCATGTTTAAATTTTCGCTCCCTTGATTGACCTGTAGGTCGGGCTTCAGCCCGACGCCCTGCTTGATTATTTTATCGGGTTAAAACCCGATCTACACTCTTGGCTCGGACGGCATTTTAACGATGCGCAGGCGATCCGCCTTCTTGGCCTTGACCTGCTCCGATATATTCTGGCTCTTAACCCCTGGCCTGCGACGCAACGTCAGCGCGATAGCGGCAACCATCGCCACCAGCAGGATCACGGCTGCAATCTCAAACGGATAGACATATTGAGTATAGAGCAGACGACCGAGCTCCTTGGTGTTGCTGTAATCCGCCGCATGGGCCACGACATGAGATACATCGGCTGTCTGACGTGAACCCAGCACCCAGATCATCTCGAACACCATCAGACCTGCCAGCAAGGCGCCGAACGGGAACCAGCGCCAGAACCCTTCGCGCAACTTCGCGATATTGATGTCCAGCATCATCACCACGAACAGGAACAGCACCATCACCGCACCGACATACACCAGCACCAGCGTGATCGCCAGAAACTCGGCTTCCAGCAGCATCCAGATGCCTGCAGAGCTGCAAAAAGCCAGCACCAGAAACAGCGCCGCGTGAACGGGATTACGGGCGACTATCACCCCCATACCCGCCATGACGGTGATGACCGCAAACAGATAAAAAACGATATCGAAAAAGCTCATGTATTCATCCTTAAAAACTGTAAGTTGTAAGTGGATAGTGGCAAGTGGAAAAACTACCCCTACTGACCACTCCCTACTCTCTACTTACCACTACCTGTATTTAGAGTCCGCTGCGCGGTCTTTGGCGATTTGTGCTTCGTGTTTGTCGCCCATTGCCAGCAGCATCGGCTTGGTGTAATACAAATCGCCGCGATTTTCACCGTGGTACTCAAAAACCCGCGTCTCGACTATCGCATCTACCGGGCAGGATTCTTCACAGAAACCGCAGAAAATACACTTGGTAAGATCGATGTCGTATTGCGTCGTGCGCCGCGTACCATCTTCGCGCTCAGCCACCGCGATGGTGATTGCCAATGCCGGACAGACGGCTTCGCACAACTTGCATCCGATACAACGCTCCTCGCCATTTTCATAGCGACGCTGTGCATGCAATCCGCGAAAGCGGAAGCTTTGCGGCGTCTTCTCTTCAGGGAATTGCACGGTGATCTTGCGAGCGAACATGTAACGTCCGGTCAGCGCCATTCCTTTGAGCAATTCGATAAGCAGAAACGTCTTAAAGAATTCTTTGATTTTTTCCATTTTAAATCCTCGTGCGAGCGCGATTACTCACGCCCCTACCACAGCCAATAGGAGGTTTGCATCCACGCACCCACTACCACGACCCAAATTAGCGACACCGGGATGAACACTTTCCAACCTAAACGCATCAACTGGTCATAGCGGTAGCGCGGGAATGTTGCGCGGAACCACAGGAACAGAAACAACATGAACGACACCTTGGCAAACAGCCACACGATGCTGTCGGGCAGGAACGAAACCGGTGACAACCAGCCGCCCAGGAACATGATGGAACTCAGAAATGCGATCAGGATCATGTTGGCATATTCGCCCAGGAAGAACAGCGCGAAGGCCATCCCTGAATATTCAACGTGGAAACCCGCGACAATTTCGGATTCGCCTTCAGCCACGTCAAACGGCGCACGGTTGGTTTCAGCAACACCTGAAATAAAATAGACCACAAACATCGGGAACAACGGGATCAAATACCAGTTAAGCAAGCCGAATTTACCCTGCTGGCCGTGTACGATATCGCCCAGGTTCAGACTCTGTGACGCCATCAATACGGTCACCAGCGCAAATCCCATCGCAATTTCGTAGGACACGATCTGCGCCGCGGAGCGCAAGGCACCCAAAAACGCATATTTTGAATTCGATGCCCAACCTGCGATGATCACGCCGTACACGCCGAGCGATGTCATCGCCAGAATATACAACAGACCCGCGTTTGCATTGGAAATCACCAGATCCGCGTTGAACGGCACGACAGCCCAGGCGGCCAGCGCCGGCATCAGGGTGAGGATAGGCGCGATGATGAACAGAAATTTATTCGAGCCGGTAGGCACGATAATTTCCTTCATCAGCAGCTTCAAACCGTCCGCCAGCGGCTGCAACAAACCGAAATAACCGACCCGGTTAGGGCCGATACGAATCTGCATCCAGCCGATCACCTTGCGCTCCGCCAGCGTCAGATAGGCCACTGCACCCATCAGAGGAAGGACAATCGCGACGATCTTGAGCAGCGTCCAGACAGGCAACCAGGCTGGTCCCAGCAGGGTTTGTATGGGTTGTAGCCATTCCATCATGCACGCTCCACAGTCAACGTTCCAAACATCGCGCCCAGGGCAGCCGTCGCCGGATGCCCCGCCGCGATGCGCACAGCACCACCGGGAATCTGCTCACTCGCCTGCACCATCAGTTGCACGGCAGCATCTCCTTGCGCAACGCGCACCTGATCACCGGATTGCAACCCCAGTTTTTGCAGCTCGCAGGCGTTCATCAAGGCGCAAGGCATTACCGCGTCATGCGTTTTTTGCAAGGAGGCCGCACGGCGCACCACAGCGTCGGCCGAATAGATCGGCACATCCGCGATGCGCTGCAAGCCGCTGTAAGCTGTGACAGCCACATTCAACCCGATGTCAGTCAAGTGATTATTGAGTTTGCTGGTGACAGAGTCAGCATGGAAGCCTTCATCCCTGACCGCCTCACTCGTATCGTAATCAAACCCTGGAACATCCAGCAGATTGCCCAATACGCGCAACACCTTCCAGCCGGGACGCGAATCGCCCAGCGGCTTTACTGCGCCCTTGAAACTTTGCGCACGACCTTCGGTGTTGATGAAGGTACCCGAAGTCTCGGTGAACGGCGCAATCGGCAGCAGCACATCGGCGTAATCAATTGCATGGTGCTTATAGGCCGACAAGGCCACCACCATGTCGGCGGATTTCATCGCACTTATCGCCAGCTGCGGATTTTGCATATCGAGCTCAGGCTCAACATTCAGCAACAGATAAGCCTTGCGAGGGTTGGACAGCATCTTAACGGCATTCATGCCGTTGCCGGCAACCGGGGTCGCCCCTGCCAGATAACCGCCTACGCTGTTGGCAGCCTCGCCCAGGTAGCCGAATTTAGCACCGCAAAGCTCGGCGATTTGTTCACAAATCATCGCCAGTTGAGCCGCTTGCGGATGTTGTTGGGCGAAGTTGCCTAGCAACACGGCAGCGGCCTTGCCGCCAGCCAGGCTCTGTGCAATCGCGGCGGCAGAGTCTGTGACGGTAACCGCTTCGATATCAGCCGGCAGCGTCGCCTGTTTTATCTTTGCCAACGCTTTTAAAACCTGCGCCAGCGTATTGACCATTTCGTCTGGTTTCACGATGCATTTAGCGGCGACCTTCATCAGCAAATCGTCATCGGAAGCATGTACGATATTGGCCTCGGCGCCGTGCTTTACAGCCTGCCGGATGCGCTGTGCGAGCAACGGGTGATCCTTGCGCAGGAAGCTGCCCACGATCATGAACCTGTCGCGACTGTTGAGATCGCTGACAGGCATACCGAGCCACGGTGTACCTGCCTGTTTGCCATCCGCACCAAAATCGGACTGACGCAGGCGGAAATCCACGTTGGCAGATCCGATGCCGCGCATCAGTTTTTGCAGCAGATACAATTCCTCGAAAGTAGCATGCGGGGTTGCCAGCGCTGCGATATGTTCACTGCCTGCGCTGTTTGCAACCTGACGCAGGCCATTGGCCACGTATTCCAGCGCCGCCGCCCACTCGACCTCAATCCATTTACCATCCTGCTTGATCATCGGATGTCTCAGACGCTCTGCAGAATTCAAACCTTCGTAGCTGAACCTGTCCTTATCCGAAATCCAGCATTCGTTTACGGCCTCGTTCTCGACCGGCACGACTCTGACCACCTTGTTGTCTTTGACATGAACAGCCAGATTCGAACCCAGACCATCGTGAGGACTCACCGATTTACGGCGTGACAATTCCCAGCTGCGTGCGCTGTAACGGAAGGGTTTGCTGGTCAATGCGCCAACCGGACACAAATCGATCATGTTGCCTGACAGCTCTGAATCCACGGTGCTGTTCACAAAACTCATGATCTGCGCGTGCTCGGTACGGTAGGCCATACCCAGCTCCATCACACCAGCAATCTCCTGACCGAAACGCACACACCGCGTGCACTGGATGCAGCGGCTCATCTCAAGCGTGGAAATCAGCTCGCCGATTTGCTTGGGTTCTACTACGCGTTTTTCTTCGGCATAGCGCGACGCGCCACCGCCATAGCCCATCGCCACGTCCTGCAACTGGCATTCGCCGCCCTGATCGCAGATCGGGCAATCCAGCGGATGATTGATCAGCAGAAATTCCATCACGCCTTTTTGCGCCTTGACCGCCATCTCCGAATGCGTATGCACCTTCATGCCCTCGGCAGCCGGTGTCGCACAGGCAGGCAGCGGCTTAGGGGCCTTTTCCACCTCGACCAGACACATACGGCAATTGGCCGAAATGGACAATTTCTTGTGGTAACAGAAATGGGGAATATAGACGCCGGCCTTATGCGCCGCATCCATCAGAGTGGAGCCGCGTTCAGTCTCGACTAACTTGCCATCAATTTCAATGTTGATCATTGCGCACCTAATTCTTTACACCAAGCAACGCTTGTGTTCGATGTGATATTCAAATTCTGCACGGAAATTCTTCAGCATACCCTGCACCGGCCACACGGCAGCTTCGCCCAGCGCGCAAATGGTACGTCCGGCAATGTTGTCACCGATGCTCAGCAGCAGATCCAGGTCCTCGGGGCGACCCTGTCCATGCTCGATGCGATGCACGATGCGATACAGCCAGCCTGTACCTTCGCGGCAGGGCGTACATTGACCGCAGGATTCCTCATGGTAGAAATACGACAGGCGTTCGAGGGTTTTCACTATGCAGACTGTCTCATCCATCACAATCACAGCGCCGCTGCCCAGACCCGAACCCGCCTTGGCGATCGAATCGTAGTCCATGGTCAGATCCATCATCACGTCGCCCGGCAAAACCGGCATCGAAGATCCGCCGGGAATCACGGCTTTTAGCTTGTGGCCGTTGCGCACACCGCCCGCCATCTCCAGAAGTTTGGAAAACGGCGTACCCATCGCCACTTCGAAATTGCCCGGGTTGTTCACATGACCCGATACGGAAAACAGCTTGGTGCCGCCGTTATTGGGTTTACCCAGATTCAGGAATGCCTGACCGCCGTGGTTGATGATATACGGAATACTGGCAAACGTTTCGGTGTTGTTGATCGTAGTCGGCTTGCCGTAAAGGCCGAAGCTGGCGGGGAAAGGCGGCTTGAAGCGCGGCTGTCCCTTCTTACCTTCGATGGATTCGAGCAATGCGGTTTCTTCGCCGCAGATATATGCACCGTAGCCCAGATGGTTGTGCAGATCGAAGCTAAAATCCGAACCCAGGATGTTGTCGCCCAGATAACCCGCAGTGCGGGCGATCTCGCAGGCTTCTTCCATGCGCTCGTAGGCTGCGAAGATTTCGCCGTGAATGTAGTTATAGCCGGTCTTCACGTTCATCGTGTAAGCCGCAATCGCCATGCCTTCGATGAGCAGATGCGGGTTGTACAACAGGATGTCCCAGTCCTTGCAGGTACCGGGCTCGCCTTCGTCAGAGTTGCACACGATGTACTTGTCGCCAGCGTAGCTGCGCGGCATGAAACTCCACTTCAGTCCGGTCGGAAAACCCGCGCCGCCACGTCCTCGCAACGCCGAGAGTTTGACTTCGGAGATGATCACATCGGGTGAAATCTTCTCGGTCAGAATCTTGCGCAATGCCTGATAGCCGCCGACTTTAAGGTAGTTTTCAAGCGTCCACGGCTGGTCAAAATCCATCGTGGTTTGGGTAACCGGACCTCTCATGACTTATCCAATTCTGCCAAAATTTGATCTATTTTCTCTTTGTTCAGACGAGTGCAGAGACGCTTGTTGTTGAGCGAAAACAATG
>JBAZCE010000034.1:0-16805 GCA_041671105.1 Gallionella sp. | reverse complement strand
CAGTTTGGCTTCCTTGGCGGACTGCGCATTGCTGTCTGCCAGACTGCTGACGCGCTCCAGGCCTTTTGCCATATTCTCGCCGGCCGCAGATTGCTCCCTTGAGGCCGTCGCAATATGCTCGATGCGCTCCGATACGCTGACTGTTGCCCCCATAATTTCCTTCAGCCCCTCGCCATTCTTGCGTATCAGCGCAATTCCCGTTTCAACCTCGCACACGGCACCCTGCATCGATTTCACCGCAGCAGCCGAAATAGCGTCGATTTCACCGATGGTGCTGGCAATATCCTTGGTACTGGTCGCGGTTCGCTCGGCGAGCTTGCGCACTTCATCCGCCACCACAGCAAAACCTCGCCCCTGTTCTCCGGCTCGCGCCGCTTCAATCGCCGCGTTCAACGCCAGCAAGTTTGTCTGATCGGCGATGTCCTTGATTGCGTTCGCTATCGAGCCGATTTTCTGAATCGACACGCCCAGATCGGCAATCGTCTTGCTGGAAGTTTGCACGGTATCAGCCACTCTGCTGGTCGCATCTATGCTGAGCTCCATGTTGCGATTATTATCATCGACCACTTTTCGCATCGCTCGCGCATCGTTAAGCGATTCCGCCGCCATATCAGCCACCTCGACAACCGACTGGCTGAATTCCTCCATGGTTCGGGCAATTTGCTGAATATGTTCCTGCTCATTCACCGCATTGCCCGCTACCCCGGATACCCGCTCATCCACGTCTGCAATGCGCTTTTGCATGGATGCAATCGGCGTGACGATTTCATCCACCACCGTGCGCAAATAGGATTGCATGGTTTGAATTCCGCCCAGCAGCCGGCCCAGTTCATCCCGGCTGGATATATTGATTTCATCGGACATATCGCCCTGCATCAGCTTCTTGAATTCCTGATCTGCAATTCGAGCCGGATGGGAAACGTATTTTTTAACCAGGAAGCCGATATACAGGAACAGGAATATTTGCAATGCAATCTGTCCTGCCAGAGTCAACAATTCGAGTCGCTTGATAGCCCCCATATCCGCTTCGACACTCATCACCAGATCGGATACGCCCAGCACCTCGCCTTCCTGCGCACTGTGACACCCTGTGCAATCGGTACCGTGAAAATTCGTGCTCGCCAGATAAGGGGTCACCACATGAAGCTGCATCTTGTCCGGGTCATAGGCGATGTTCTGCTTTTTGGTGTCGATCACATGGCGCTGCAAGTCATTGCTGATTTGCTCTTCCGGCAAACCGGGACCGAACTTGTCAGCCACTATTTTTGTGCGGATCAGCGCTGCAGATTTAACCTCGTCGTTCGAACGTACTTTTTCCAGCAGCAGTTTGCGCAGGCCGATGTCATTGATCTGCCCGCCCACCATCAGCATATTCGCGCCGTCAATGATGCTCGTGGCGATCTGTTGGGTATTTTTAATCGCATCCTGTTTCGCATTCTCTTTGAGCGCATCGAAAAGATAATACTGTCCCAACCCGGTCACTACGAATAACGTCGCCTGTATCGCAAACTGCAACTTGTGCCCCAACGACCAATGCCTGAGCTTGAATCCCTCATATTTAGATTCGATCTGCTCGCCGCTTGCGTTCAACTGCTTGTACAACGCATCCGCCGAGTTAATCTGATCGCGTGTCGGCGGTCTGCGCACCGACGAGTAGCCGACCACACTGCCGTTTTCATAGATGGGCGCGACAATCGCGCGCACCCAGTAATGATCGCCGTTTTTGCAGCGGTTTTTTACCGTACCGCTCCATGGCCGCCCGTCTTTGAGCGTATCCCACAACCACTTGAATGCCTGCGGCGGCATATCGGGATGGCGCACGAGATTGTGGCTTTTGCCTATCAGTTCTTCGCGCGAATAGCCGGAGAGCGCCACGAAGGCTTCATTCGCATAAGTCGTGATGCCCTTGATATCGGTGCGCGAAATCAGCACGGCTTTGGCCGGAAACGCGACTTCTTTTTGTGAAACATATGCATGTTTGTTTTGCATTTATAACTCCCCCGAAAAAGTTCCGGCTGCGACTGGTAAAATCAAAAATTGTAGGTCGGGTTTCAACCCGACACCGAGTCGGGCGGGCACCCACCTGACATGTCGGGCTGATGTAACTACTAGCCATTCGACTAGGCTGTCAAAAGACAACAGCCAAGTCGCTGGTTATAAAGCCCGACCTCCGCCTAATGGATAATCTTGATTAAACTTTAAACTGCCCCACCGTCTTGCTCAGCTCCTCCGCAAGCAGCTCCATGGTTTTTATTCCATCCGCTGCACGCTTGACGGCCTCATTGCTCTTGCTCGCCATCTCCGCGATGCGGTCCACATTACCGGCAATCTCATGACTGGAATCGCGCTGCTGGTTGATTGATCCGGCGATCGTCTCCATACCTTGATTAACGCTCCTGACTAAGGCATTCGCTTCGACCAATACATTGCTGACCTCACGGATATGCGTCTGGCTGCTTTGCAATGCGCTCATGCCGCGCTGCACAGTCTCTTCCACTTGCCCTGATTGTTCGCCCAACGACCTGGTCACATCATCGATCTGCGTCGCGGATTGCGCCGATTTTTCGGCCAGCTTGCGAACTTCATCGGCCACTACCGCAAAACCGCGCCCCTGCTCTCCTGCACGCGCAGCTTCGATTGCGGCATTCAACGCCAGCAAATTGGTCTGCTCTGCAATGTCGCGCACTTGCTGCGTCATATTGGAGATACGCTGCGTGTTGCTGACAAATTTACTCACCACGGTCGCGATCTCGTTCACCGCTCGCTCGACATTTCCCAACTGCTGCATCATCTCCTGAGAACTTCCCTGCCCGTAAATGGCGCGCTCCAGACTTTCATTGGATAACCTGGCTACGTCACGGGTCGTCTCGGCAATCTGAGCAATGCTCACACGCATCTCTCCCACAGCAGTTGCCGTGTGACAGGCCGCATCACTCTGCTGCTGGGAACTTTGCGATATCTGTGCTGCATCCCCTGCCAAAGAATGCGCAGCACCGGCGACCTTACCGGCATTCTCTCCCACACGACTGACTATCGTTTGGAAACGCTGCGCCAGTTCATTAAAGGATTGCGAGGTCTTGCCGATCTCGTCTTCACCGCACATCATCACACGCCCCGACAAATCGCCATCTCGCTGCATCGTCTGCATCGCTCTTTGCAATTCATGCGTCGGCGCCGTCACCTTTCTGATCAACCAGCCAATCATAAAATACAACAATGTCTGAATAACCAGCTGTACACCCCACATCACATAATTGGCTCTGTATATCTGCGCGTACTCGCCGGTAAGATCCAGCGTGACACTCCCGGCTCCGTTGACCGTTCCATCCGGGACGTTATGGCACATCAGGCAGCGCGTGCCGCGAAATTCCTGCCTGGCAATGAAGGGAACGACCACGCGCAACGTGTTTTTTCCGTCTTTTTGCAGCAGATCAGTTTGCACTTTTGCAGTTTGCAACGCGCGCCTGTCCATCTCATCGACTGCCTGCTCCGAAGGCAACCCGGGACCAAACTGATCCTGCACCGGCTTATTGCGAATCACGCGCAGCTCCAACACCCCGCTCGATGCGCCCATTTTTTTGACCATCAACTCACGTTGATCGGCCTGGCTGATGATGCCGTTGACCATCAGCATATTCAGACCATTGAGCAAACCATCGGCGGAGACCACCGCCCTCCCCTTCGCCTCGTCCAGAACACTATTTTCATATGCATCCATCGCCGTTCGCTGCACAACCGTCATCACCAACAACAAAGCCAGCTGAATGGGAAGTTGCAATTTATTCTTGATAGGCAGTCGCCCCCACCATATTTTCATTTTTCAATTCCCCTTTAACCGCACGATGCGCGACAACACTCAGATTGCAAAAACCCGCATTTTTTCGCATTATTGCACATATATCATATATATCAAATATGCATCTTAAAACGGCACTTTTAACAACCAGATTTCCCATTAAAAATACACCGGGAAGCAGATTTTATGCCATTTATAAACGTCGGGGCGGTCTGATATCAAGCAATGAAGAACACGCAAAATATAAATGCAACAACATGAAATATATAAATAAAATATAATTTATGCAAAGCGATTTGGCGGAGATTATCGAGGCTTTTCCCGGTATGCTGGTTAATACAGGTGGCTTTTAGACAAGCTCACTACAGACAAATGATCCGGCTCACTTATCATTTATTTTGCATATTTTTATTATTTATCATATTATCCATTCATTCATTGGAATAATTTCTTGCAAAAACAGATAAGTCAACCGCTCAATACAGGGAGAGATTCATGATCATTCAAGGCGCAAGTCCCGCACCTGCACCCACACCCACATTGAAGAGTATGTTCAATGCCGTACTGGACAACACACAACAAAGTCAGACTCCACAGGCATCCACCATCGTCAAGCTATCCACCCAGGGACAGGCGCTTAGTCTTGCAACGACTTTATTGGCGCCCGCGCCAAAAACGGCATCGCCTGCATCTGCTGCAGCACCGATAACATCACCTGCGGCGGCAACATCAATGGCCCCCCCCGCTCAAATGCATAACGAGACGAACGAAACCAGCGGCCAGGAAATAAATGAAACAGGAAGCGTTCGATTTGCAGAGGGTGAAAAGTCCGGGCAGGCTGCAGGCAGTGAAACAGCATCAAACGGGGACAGCGTTAACCCGGTGAGCACGCAAAGCACGGCAGTCGCAGTACCAGCCACCAGAAGCGTGAGCATTTTTGCATAAACATTGAACAGCAATCTGCTGACTTCAATGAGGTGCGGAGCACCGGCGAGCTAAAAAACATTTCAAAATGAGCTGTCTGGCAGAGTCGCCTACCGATATCGTCGATATCGACTAATTCATTAAACTCTTATGTCTTTCAGTGACGCACTTCAACCGCTGTTTGCCACCGGCCAACTCCTGCACCACTCCCAGCACTTTTTCAAATTCAAAGAATTTATCAAAAAACCAATCGGCACCGGCTTGCCTTGGTAAATTCGCTGACATCGTTAGTGAACATCGCTATCAGCATGTCCGGTGCCGTCTGCTTAAACAGCCCGATTACATCAATCGCATTGCCGTCCGGCAAATTAACATCCAGGATAACCAGGTCGGGCCGATCACGATGTACGCTGTCACGCGCTTCCTGTAGCGTTTCGGCAACATACACGCATTCAACATTGTTGATGCCCAACAGAAATTCTGTCATGTACCTTCGTACCGCGTCCGAATCCTCAACCATTAAGACTTTCATGTTCAGCCCCTCTCCACTATCATGGACAACAAGCATCTGCGCAACATTCGGCTTCGATCAAACGGATCAGTGCCCGGACCTGCGGCAATTTTTCAAGAATCCGCTCGCGTTGCGCCTCAGTTACCGCCCCGCCGTTTTTCGGGATCTGTCCCCTGATCTCATCAAGTGCTGCCACGATGAGCGGAAAACCCATTGCCTCCGAGGCATGTGCAATGTTTTCGATGGAATCCGCCATTTGAGCGCAACCACTGCAATCAACGCAATTGTCCGGCAATACGCATTCAGGGCTCATCAGCACCGTCAGGGCAGGCATATTGCCCTGCACCAACCGCATAAAAAACCTGGACAGGCCGACATCTTCATACAATATCGCCAACCCATCATTTGCCGCCGGTGGCGGTAAAAAATCGATCGCAGCGCCATCCTCCGGCATTTGCCCGCGCAGGTCTTCATGAAAGGCTTGCGACTCCGAACGCCACCACGACGCGGCATCGCTATGTTCGATCAATGCATTCGTACGCAACATTTTCATATCGTCAACGGCCTCCAGCAACTGCGACGCCATTGATGCAGACAAATCGACGACGCCATCGCATACATCTGCAAGCAACTCCCCCACATAGTTGGCCAGCATCTCCATCGCAAGCGCACCCATTGAATTGGACAGCCACTGAAGCGACTGAAACGAACGAAACAGACGTTCCAACTCGCCAACCCCAATGTCATCGCCGTCAATAGCGACCAGAATTTGCTTAACATTTATAAAATGCTCATCAGTTTCGATCACAAACTGCGCCCATGCATTTTCAGTTAAATCATCATCCATGCTTAGATAAACTCCTGTAAAGCCTGCGCGGCCACCCGTCGGGCTGATTGCATGGCCGGCTTTTTTCAGGGGCACACCCTTACAAGCCTTTAGCCAAGAGTGAACATCTTATCATAATTATCATATTTATCAAATACAGCACGATAAAATTTAAAAAGATTCTGAATGCGGCGCGAATTGAGCCTGAAAATTAATCTGAATGCTGCGCAGATGTTGTGAATTGGCAGCTCGGTGATCAACCCAGAGGAAAGCACTGCAACCCGCCTCTCACAGGGTAAGAGCAGGCAAGCGCAGGGAGAGTTTCAGATTTACCGGATTCAGGAGAAAGTCCTGTGCTGTTGATAAACAGATCAGGAACGGGGGCTGCTGCTAGGGCATAGACTCGACAAGTTCGATCAATTGCAGAGGCGAGAAGGGCTTTACGATGTAAGCATCCGCGCCCGCCAACTCGCCTAGCTCCCGATCTTTCTTTTGCCCGAGCGCAGTCAGCAATATGACATGCGTTTTTTTCAGGGCCGGCTGCGCCTTGATTTTACGACAAACTTCAAGCCCGTCGAATTCTCCGGGCAACATCACATCAAGCAAAACGACAGAGGGCTGCAATTGCATTGCCAGGCTCACGGCATCAACGCCATTGCTTGCCTCATGTATCTCATATTTTCCATAACTAAAAGTCGCAGTAAGCAGGCGGCGCAAATTGCCGTCATCATCAACAATGAGCAGCCTGGGCTGCGTGTCGGACAGATCATGCATCAGCGCTCTTTGCCTCAGGCAACCACAGTGTGACATCGGTTCCTTTGCCGAACTCACTTGTCACCTCCACCCTGCCCCCGTGAATCTGCATGATTTCCTTAACCAGCGACATGCCCAGGCCCGTACCCGGTATTTTCCCGGTGGTATCGGCCCGGTAAAAACGTTCGAATATTCTGCCCAGCTGATCCGGCGTCATCCCCATGCCGCAATCCCGCACGCGGATACCGACCCAATTCCCGGGAACATCTTGCCGAACCACGAAGTCGATTGCCACCCCGGTCTTGCCCGCCGAATATTTGTGAGCATTGCTCAACACATTGATCAATGCCTGCCCCAGCTTGTCGGCATCAACCGATGCCACCAGCAAGCCTTTCGGCATGTCCAGCCGTATCTTCCGCGAGTCCCCGGGAATATTAAAATCTGCAACGACGCGATTAACCACAGTTTGAAGCGGCTGTTCATGCAAATTGAAATCACGGCCGATCCTGGCCTCGATGCGCGCAAGATCGAGCAGTTCACCCAGCATCTGAATCAACCCCTTGGTTTGCTCGTGAATAATACCCATGAATTCACGTCGCTCTTTATCACCAAAGTCGCGCGTCAGCAGCAACTCCACAAAACCATAGATACTGGACAAAGGAGTGCGCAATTCATGCGCGGCGGTTGCGAGAAATTCGCTTTTCAGCCTGTCGACCTCGGTTTCCCGTGTGACATCCCTGAAAAACATGATATGGCGCAAAACCGGATCGTCCAGCTGATGCACCTCCCACTTGATGATTCTGACAGGACTAACCAGACGCAGTGTGCCCTCTACATCCCCGCCGAACCCTTTAAACAAACCGGACGCATCGCTCAGATCCAGCTTTGCACCGACTCTTTCCATAAAGGTCATAGTCGTGAGTTTCTCTTCAGACGCCAACTCAATGCCGAATAAATTCAAGAGGCGCAGGTTATAAAAAGTCAGCTGATTGGTCAGACTGAAGACCAGCACCCCCTCCGGGCTGAATGACAAGATATCCTGAAGCTGACGCTCCCGGATTTTAAGCTGTTCATCGACCGTTTTAACCTGATCTATATCGGCAAACGTTCCGATCACACGCAACGGCGTTCCATCCGGAGCGCGATCCGCTATGACCCCCCGATTGAGCACCCATTTGTATCGACCATCCTTGCAACGCAATCGACATTCGCCCACGTAGACATCCGTCTTCTTGTATAGCACCCCATCCAGCCCGGCACAACGCTCTTCAATGTCGTCCGGATGAGCCAGCGAGTTCCACTCAGCCAGCGTATTGCCGATTTCTGTTTCGCTGTAACCCAGCATCGACCGCCACTGCCACGAGTGTACAACCTTGCCGTTTTTGACATCCCAATCCCAGACACCGTCCCCGGCACCTTCGATGGATGTTTTCCAGCGATCCTCATTACTCATAGTTTGCATTTCCTGCGTCGCCCGATTCTGCTCCGGGCATGAGCCTGGCCGCCTGCTAATTTGCAGCGGTTTTGTTGGTATGTAATTTTCTGTTGGCTATTTCCTGAATTTTTGCCTGTATCAGCGCGAACGGGGCAGGCTTGAGAAAAACGGAAACGCCCTCCGGAACACCGCCTTTGCGCTGTATTTGTTCGCCATCCACCCCGGTCACCACGATGATTTCGACATCGTTACAGGCAGTATCCGCGCGTATTTTCTGCAACATCGTTATGCCGTCCATACCAGGCATACTGATGTCGGCGATGATAATGTCCGGCTTGTGCCGTCCAAGCCGAATCAAGGCATCAAATCCATCCTGCGCAAGGTCAATTCTGACAGGGATGCCCCAACCGGAGATCGCTACCTCATACAAACGGCTCAGCGCTTTATCATCTTCGACGATCAATACACTTATTTCGCGAGCAGGAACGGCTGATTTTACAGCGCCGCGAGCCGACAATAAAGCCTCCAGAGAGGTAGAACTCACCCTGCGATGCCCTCCCGGTGTACGCCATGCAGAAAGCGAACCACCTTCAACCCATAATTGAACTGTACGCAATGAAACGTCCAACAATTTTGCAGCTTCTCTCGTCGTATAAACTTTTTCCACGTTCCCTCGCAAAAAATACAGGTTGAATTTTGTAATAATGTCATACTTATCATTATTTTCAAATCAAATTCAAAATTATCGGCTCAGCAACTCAGGTTGACGGATGGTTTCAAGATACAATTGGGCGGATACACACATAGCGAGGTCGCGAAGTTGAGAAACAAAGCCAATCTGAAGAGCACCCTCAAGAAACTTGATACCCTGCCTGCCATGCCTGCGATTGCGCAAAAACTGCTGACATTGCCGCTGGACACCAACGAGGGAGAATCCGCAATGCTCAAACTGATTGAGCATGACCCGCAGCTTTCCGCGAAAATTATCGGACTAGCCAATACCCCGTTGTTCGGATCGTCGCACAAGGCGACATCCGTACGCGACGCTGCGATGTTACTTGGCATGACCCGCGTCAAGTCGGTAGCCATCGGAATTGCCGCGATGTCGGCACTGACCAAAATGCCACCGGGTCGATTGAGTGTGCAGGACTTGTGGCTACACAGCCTGACGGTCGCGCTGTCGATGCGCACCATCGCCCAGTGCATGCCGGCCCAGGCACGGCCAAGCAATGACCAGATTTTTTTGGCGGGGCTATTGCACGACATTGGCTATCTGGTTTTGGCTTATCTCGACAGCAAACTCAGTGACGAATTGCATGCCCAGATAACCGATGAGCAGTCGGGCCGTTCGATGCTTGAAATCGAGCTGGAATTGCTGGGCATAACGCACTGCGAACTTAGTGCCCAATTGGCACAGAACTGGGGGCTTCCGAACGACATCATCGCAGCCTTGCGTTACCACCACGCCCCGGTATCGCCAGATATTTCGGAGGGGAACTTGTTGATAGGCATCATCAACATTGCCGAAAAGCTGCACCCGTCGTTTGACATCCCTGAACTATCGGAACCGGAAATTGGCGATATGGAATGGTCTGCATTGGGCATTGACCCTTGCAGAAACGAAGAAATTCGCGCCCGGGTAGTCGCTCAGGCCGAACAAGCCAAACAGCTGGCCAACACGATGGCTTAAAGCTGTTGACCGGGCGACGGTGCAAACCGGGCAGAGTACTGACGTCATTGGCAATGAATAAATACCTGCGCTAATCGCACCGCGAATAAGTATTCCCCAGAGATGCAACCAATTCGCTCAACACGGCGCGAACCTGCCGCTCGTCGCATCCCATCAGCACGGCATCGTCGAGCGCATCCTGGCAGACCTGACGGATTTCCTCAAGATTCTCGCTCATTACCTTGTTCTTTTCCACACAGGCGATAACCTCACCTTCAGGTGAGCGCCATATGATCTGTTTGCAACGTGACATGGGCGTTACATTTTCGGCAGGGTCACACCGACCTGCCCCTGATACTTGCCGCCGCGATCCTTGTAGGAAGTCTCGCAGATTTCGTCAGACTCGAAGAACAGCACTTGCGCAACCCCTTCATTGGCGTAAATCTTGGCAGGCAACGGGGTCGTATTTGAGAATTCCAGCGTCACATAGCCTTCCCATTCAGGTTCGAACGGCGTGACGTTGACGATGATGCCGCAGCGCGCGTAAGTGGATTTGCCGAGGCAAACCGTCAATACGGAACGCGGGATGCGGAAATACTCGACGGTGCGCGCCAGCGCAAACGAGTTGGGCGGAATGATGCAGTAGTCGGCGTTGACCTCGACAAAGGAATTCGGATCGAAGTTCTTCGGATCGACGATGGTGCTGTTGATATTGGTGAACAGCTTGAATTCATTCGAGCAGCGAATGTCGTAGCCATAGCTCGATGTGCCGTATGAGACGATGCGTTTGCCGTCCACTTCCTTGACCTGCACGGGCGAAAACGGTTCTATCATGCCGTGCTCTTCCGCCATGCGGCGTATCCACTTATCTGATTTGATGCTCATGTCAACTTCAGGGAAGAGGGAAGAGGGAAGAGGGAAGGGTAAATTGGTAAGAGGAAAGAAAGAAAAGGGAAGGGCAAAACCACCCTTCTCACTTCACACTTCTCCCTTCTCGCATCACCCCTCTACCCTTCACCCTTCACCCTTTACCCTTCTCCTTTCCTTAAGTATTTTGTACCACGATTTTCGGGAACACCGCACTGTGATCCTGCGCCATTTCGGCGACCTTCACCGCGACGCGGCGCGCGATCTGCTTATACACTTTGGCGATATTGCCGTCCGGATCGGCCACGACCGTGGGCTTACCCGAATCCGCCTGTTCGCGTATCGTGATGTCCAGCGGCAAACCACCCAAAAATTCGGTGTTGTAGTCGGCGCACATTTTCTCTCCGCCGCCGGCACCGAAGATATGCTCCTCATGACCGCATTTCGAGCAGATATGCGTGCTCATGTTCTCGACGATACCGATGATTTTGATGCCGACCTTCTCGAACATCTTCAATCCCTTGCGCGCATCCAGCAGCGCGATATCCTGCGGCGTGGTGACGATCACGGCGCCGGTGACCGGCACTTTTTGCGACAGGGTCAGCTGAATATCGCCCGTACCCGGCGGCAGATCCACCACCAGATAATCCAGATTGTCCCATTTCGTCTGGCGCAGCAACTGATCGAGCGCCTGCGTCACCATCGGGCCGCGCCAGATCATCGGCGCATCGTCCCCTGCGATCATGTAACCGATGGACATCGACTGAATATCGTAATTGGTCATCGGTTCGATGGACTGGCCATCGCTGGATTTGGGCTGCCCCGAGATGCCCAGCATGGTCGGTTGCGACGGGCCGTAGATATCGGCATCCAGTATGCCGACGCGCGCACCTTCTGCCGCAAGCGCTAACGCCAGATTCACGGCCGTGGTTGATTTACCCACACCACCCTTGCCGCTGGCCACAGCGATGATGTTTTTAACGCCATCCACCAGCTTCACGCCGCGCTGCACCGCATGCGGCACGACTTTGCTGGAGACGTTGACTTGAATCGAACCGACACCGGGCAAGGCGGCTTTAAGATGTGCCTCGACCATGGTGCGAATTTCGCCCCACACGCTTTTGGCAGGATAGCCCAGTAGGATATCCAGCGACACATCAGCGCCGTCAACCTTGACGTTCTTGACTGACTTACCGCTGACAAAATCCCGGCGGGTGTTCGGATCGATCAAATTTTTCAACGCGCTTTGCACGTCAGTATCGCTAAAACTCATCACAGCCTCTATTCGAATATAAATACTTGCAAGGGTGCAATTCTAACTGAATGTTGCACATATACATAAAAGCTTAGTCCACGAAATACACGAAAAGCACGAAAAGAGACAACACATCGCCACGACAAGAGATTGCACCTGATAAACCAAAAGGTTCGAACTAGTTCAACGACCTGTATTTAATTGGTTTTACTTGTGTTATTTGCTCTAGTTCCATTTGTGTCTTTGCGAGTTATCACCCACGGGGAGATACTCCTGCCAGAACCATTTCGTGTCTTTCGTGCCTTTCGTGGACAGTGTTTCCAAGCAAATCGCCGCCAGTGCGCGCGATTTGCTAAAATACGCGTTCTTTTAGAATCCGGCACGCATTCATGACTACGCGAAAAATCCTCGTCACCTCCGCCCTACCCTATGCCAACGGCAGTATTCACCTGGGTCATCTGGTCGAATACATCCAGACTGACATCTGGGTACGCTTCCAGAAAATGCAAGGGCATGAGGTGCATTATGTGTGCGCAGACGACACGCACGGCACGCCTATCATGCTGCGCGCGGAGAGTGAAGGCATCACCCCGGAACAGTTGATCGCACGGGTGTGGCAGGAACACTACAACGACTTTGCCGCCTTCCATGTCGAATTCGACCATTACGGCTCGACCAATTCGACTGAAACAAAAGAGTTCGCACAAGACATCTACCGCAGGCTGCGCGCGAATGATTTGATCGAAGTGCGCTCCATCGAACAGTATTACGATCCTGTCAAAAACATGTTCCTGCCGGATCGCTTCATCAAGGGCGAATGCCCGAAGTGCCACGCCCGCGATCAATACGGCGACAACTGCGAAGTGTGCGGCGCGGCTTACGCCCCGATCGAGCTGATCAACCCGTATTCGGCCGTATCAGGTGCAAAACCCGAAATGCGCAATTCGGATCACTATTTCTTCAAACTCTCGGCCGATACCTGCCAGGAATTTTTGCGCAGCTGGACGAAGAGCGGCGCGCTGCAAGCGGAAGCGGCCAACAAGATGCAGGAATGGCTGGGAGCCGAGGGAGAAAACAAGCTCACCGACTGGGACATCTCGCGCGACGCGCCGTATTTCGGCTTCGAAATTCCAGACGCACCGGGCAAATATTTCTACGTCTGGCTGGACGCACCGGTCGGCTACATGGGCAGCTTCAAGCAACTGTGTAACAGCAGGATCGAGGATCGAGGATCGAGGATAGACTTCGACGAATTCTGGAAACCGGAATCGACGACGGAGCTGTATCACTTCATCGGCAAGGACATCCTGTATTTCCACGCACTGTTCTGGCCTGCGATGCTGAAAAATGCCGGATTCCGCACGCCGACCAAACTGTTCGCACACGGCTTTCTGACCGTCAACGGCGAGAAGATGAGCAAGTCGCGCGGCACCTTCATCACCGCGAAGAGCTATGTAGACAACATAAAGAACACCGAATATCTGCGCTACTACTACGCGGCCAAGATCAACGGCTCAATGGAAGACCTGGATCTGAATCTGGATGACTTTGTCGCCAAGGTGAATTCAGACCTGATCGGCAAATACATTAACATCGCCAGCCGCTGCGCAGGCTTCATCGCCAAACGTTTCGACGGCAAACTCAGCGCTACCGATACGGCGGCCTGCGCCGAATTTCAATCAGCCTTTACGGGCGGCGAAATCGCACGCTGCTATGAGGCCCGCGACTTTGCGCGAGCCCTGCGCGAAATCATGCGTCTGGCCGATGTGGCAAACCAGTACATCGCAGAGCAAAAACCGTGGGAACTGGCGAAACAGGACGGTGCGGATGCAAAGCTGCACGAAGTCTGCTCGACTGCGCTGACCCTGTTCCGCGATCTGACGCTGTATTTGAAACCTGTATTGCCTAAGCTGGCGGAGCAGGTCGAGGCCTTCCTCAATATTGATCCGTTGGCATGGAATGATATTTGGACCGCGTTGCCTGCCGCTCACACCATCAACACCTATCAACATCTGGCTACCCGCCTCGACCCTAAACTGATCGAAGCGATGACCGCCGCCAACCTGGAAAGCTTGAAACCCACCACCCAATCGCACTCACCAACCAGACACGCCGAAGCGCAACAGCACCCCTCACCTCAATCCTCTGGTGAAACAACTAGCCATTCGACTAAGCCAGCCAAAAACTCTGGCCAAGTCGCTGGTTATCCCGCAAGCGGGGAGAGCGCAGCGAGGGGGGCGAAGCCAGGCGAACGAGAAGTGCAATCTTCAATCCCTGCGCCGATTGCCGAGACAATTTCTATCGACGACTTCTCCAAAATCGACCTGCGCGCAGCACTGATCGTCAATGCCGAACATGTGGAAGGTGCGGAAAAGCTGCTAAAACTGACGCTTGATATAGGCGAAGAAGCGCCACGCACCGTATTCGCCGGCATCAAATCGGCATACGATCCGGAAAAGCTGAAGGGACGCATGACGGTGATGGTCGCCAATCTTGCGCCGCGCAAGATGAAGTTCGGTCTGTCCGAAGGCATGGTGCTGGCGGCTTCAGGCAGCGAACCAGGCTTATTCGTGTTAAGCCCGGATGAGGGCGCACAACCCGGCATGCGGATTAAATAAACAACGGGGGACCTCTGAAAATTCTAAATTTTGGGAGGTTGTGAACTGATCGCGGTGAGTATGCCCTGCATGATTGCGGTGGGCGTGGGCGGACAGCCGCGTACCACCACATCCACCGGAATGACTTGGGCAACACTGCCTATGATCGCGTAATTCTCATCCTGATCAGCGGGGGAGAATATTCCGCCGTTGTAAGCGCAATCGCCGATCGCGACCACCAGTTTTGGGTCGGGAGTCGCGTCGAAAGTACGCTTGAGCGCCACTTCCATATGGCGCGACACCGGGCCTGTCACCAGCAGCATATCGGCATGACGGGGACTTGCGACAAACTTGATCCCCAGCCCTTCGAGGTTGTAATACGCGTTGTTGACCGCGTGAATTTCCAGTTCACAGCCGTTGCATGATCCGGCATCCACCAGACGTATATTCAGCGCCCCGCCAAACACATCCAGAATTTGCTGCTGCAAACGCTGAGGCTCGGCGCGCATCGCCTCGTCTGCTTGCGGTGCGGCTTCAGTCTTGATGCCCGTCTTGATGATCTGTTTAAGTATGTGGTACATGAAGAGGCCTCTACAGATCGTGTCCTGAATAGCTCAGGTTGAACGATTTATTGATGAGCGGAAAATCCGGCACGATATTACCCATAATGGCATGCTCCAGCACAGGCCAGTTTTGCCAGGACGGATCATGCGGATGCACGCGCTCAAGATTCCCCTCGGCACCAGTATGAATAGCCACCATGATCTCGCCACGCCAGCCTTCCACCATGCCGATACCAAAGCTGTTGGCGGGCAACTGATCCAGCGCATGCGCCAATACCTCGCCACCGATCAGATTCACCATGATATTGCGCTGTATGCGCAGCGATTCGAACAATTCGTCAAAGCGCAAAATGATACGCGCCGCCACATCGCCGTTGCGATGTACCGCCATTTGCACATCCAGCTTGTCGTAAGGCGCACAGGGAAACTGCACGCGGCTATCCCAGCTCTGCGAACTGGCACGTCCGGCCAGCCCGCACAGACCGAGCCTTGCTGCCAGCTTGGGTTCCACACGTCCGGCACCGATATAGCGATCCTGCACCCCGGCATGCTCTTCGTAGATACTGCGCAAGATATGCCCCTGCTCTTCAAGCATCGTGCATTCCTGTTCGAGCACCTGCTTTCCTTCGCTCGAAAGATCGACCGCGACGCCGCCGGGAATAATCGCATCCATCAGATAACGATGACCGAACAGTTCGGCATTGTTGCGCAACAACTGCTCTTTCAATATCCAGAACTGTGCAAAGCCGAACGAGAATGCGACGTCGTTGCCAAGATAACCCAAATCGCCCAGATGATTAGCCACACGCTCACGTTCCAGAAACAGGGCGCGCAACCATAGCGCGCGATCGGGAGGCGTAACATCGGCGATACTCTCCGCCGCCATCGCATAGGCCCAGGCGTAAGCTGTCGTGCTGTCGCCGCTCACGCGCCCCGCAAGCCTTGCACCCTGTTGCAGGCTCAAGCTCTCAAAACGCTTTTCCACGCCCTTGTGGGTATAGCCTAAGCGTTCTTCAAGACGCAGCACTTTTTCACCGACGACAGAGAAACGAAAATGGCCGGGTTCGATAATTCCGGCATGCACGGGCCCCACTGGAATTTCATGAACGCCCTGCCCCTCGACCTGCACAAAAGCATAGGCATCCGCATATTCCTCCCCCCTTGCAGGGGGGAGGCCAAGAGGGGGGTAAACACCCGATTCTACCCCCTCCCCAGCCCTCCCCCTGCGAGGGGGAGGGGATGTGACGAAATCCTTGCGCAACGGGAAACTGCCCTCAGGCCAGGCAGCATGTCGCAACCATTTACGGTTGTCATTTTCACCCTGTACACAAATACCGAGCAGATCACAGGTCGCGCGCTGCATGCGGCTCGCCACCGGGAATATATAGCTGATATCAGGATAGCCGGGGTGCTCACCGGGCAACGCCAGACTCAAACACACCAATCCCGTTTCATTCACCAGCACCACGTGCAGTTCATATCCATTTACGTGAGCATCGGGCTGCGATTCAGAGACCGACAATTGTTTTTCTCGTTCGCCTCCTCTCCCGCTTGCGGGAGAGGATTGAGGAGAGGGCATTTCCGGGAGAGGGCTGGGGAGAAGGAGACG
>JBAZCE010000033.1:0-16951 GCA_041671105.1 Gallionella sp. | reverse complement strand
GTCGGCTGCGGTGTAATGCCCAGTCTGACTGTGGCGGTTCCCCTGAGCATCAACGGTGGAGGCAGCGGCATAGCCGGTAGCGAGACTGCCCACGCCCGCCTGATTCAAAGTGAGGAGTTCATCGGTATCGGCAATCCCGTTCAGGTTGGTATCTTTCCATATTTTAATTCCGGCGGCAGTGGCTTCAGTCCCGTCAACGGTACCATCGCGATTGGCATCCACTTCAGCCAGTGAGGCGAACCCGTTGGCGGCTTTCTGACCGTTCGCCAAGGTGGTATTGTTGCCGAAGAGTTCGCTGCCGCCATCTATCTGTCCGTTGCTATTCAAGTCCCTAACCAGTAACCCATCGTCATTGTTGACCCAGCCGGTTAATTCGGAAAAGCGGTTGTTGTTTTGGTCGAAGTGAACCCCGGCATTCATCGCGACGGTACTGACGCCATCGCCATTCAAATCAAGAACAAGCGGACTTCTGGTGATTTCGGCCCGGTGGAAGAGCTTCTGGATGCCGGAGAGGAAGTTATCATCCGGTGGTACGCATTGAGTCCCGTTGTCATAGTAGCCCTTACGCATGGCATCGATAGCGTCAAGCAGTGGCGTGAGTTGCGCAAGCAAGTTCGCGGAGGGGGCACCGCCGGTAGTAGCGGGAGATTGGGGGAAATTGGTAAAGCCGAAATAGTTTTGCTGCGGGTCAACTGCTAACGCACCATCCTTCCAGTTGCCTAGCTGCCCTGAAGTGCCGATGCGTTCTTCATAGTGTAGAACATCCCCTGTAGCATTGCCGGTATGCCCAACCTGCCCAATTGGGTCGCCCGCCGTTATTTCTTCTCCATTCTCCAACCCACTAGGGACTTGCAGGTGTCCATATACGGTATATACGGGGGTTCCATCCCATATAGTCATGATGACGACATAGTTCCCCATGCCACCAGGATCGTTTCCATCCCCTTTTACAACTACTCCCCCAGTTGATGCATTAATTGACGACCCCGCAGGTGCCGTAATATCTACTCCTTCATGTTGACGACCAGAAGATGGACGGTAGTCGGAAAATGGGCTGGAAACACCAGTTGCGTTTGGAACGATATTGTCAAAATTGGTAGTCATGATTTTCACCTTTTAACATTCACTCATTGTCAAAAAATAACATTGCAAGCCCTGCGTTGATATGGGCTTTATGCGCCCAGTCTGGGGGTCTATCAACCACGCTATTTTTACGCGTCTAGAAAAATGCCCACAGTCAAATTTATCTCGTTCTGGCTTTACCAAACCGAAAATAATCCGGTTATCTTCACTGCCGGTTCGGCAACTTTCACTAAAGCGGAAACGATCCTCTAAGTAGTGTTTTAATTGCTTATCCACATATGGCCACTCAAGTAGTTTGGCTGGCAGCATCTGAGCATCAAGGATTTCCGTAGATTTATCTTCATAGATACGCTCAATAATAAAAACGGGCCATTTGCCATCAGCAAGAACTTCACTATATGCAAGCCAATTTATTGATTTGTCGTTTTCATAAACAAGCGCTCCACCAGCATAAATAAATCCGGGGACACGTGCAGGAGACATACGCACATAATCTGATGACAGTGGCTTTGCCCAAGGAGCCCTCTTTATGTCTGTCCCTTCAATACGCACTGCTGGTAGTTTCATGCCGATTAGCACTCTAACCTCTGGAGGCAACTTGTCATCTGCACCTTGAGCGCTGACCACCAGCAGTGACATCCCCCCAGCCACGGCAAACACCAGCAAGCATCTTCTTATTCGGGATAGCACATCGTTTCGGATAAACGGTTTCATGCCACCCTCCTTTCGCAGAAACAGTTGCTGTCATTCACCACGTCGCTTTTGCTTCGTCCAGCCAAAACGGCGCATTGCACGCCGTTCCGGTTTATCAATCGAATCGCACCACCCATCACAAAAGCCAACTGATTCGGCATAAAACTACTTTTCTGAAGATATTTAATTTCATGCTCCCTTGACAAAGTAGATCACTTCGATTCATTTCCACTATCGCGAAAAGCCGCCTGCTTATGGCGCGACAGTATTCCTGCATCGGTCCAATAACAATATGCCAAACGACCTATGCAATTTGGTCTATCGACCCGACCGTATGACGCTTGAGGTGACGGCAAATCTCACGTGAATATTCCGGATTTTTGATGCGGTAGAGTGATTGCGACACTGAGCAGATCGAACTCTTTTGACGTGTAATTGACAGCCGCGCACTTCGTACGGCTCTTCGATGGTTATCAGGACATTACTGCGAGGTGCGCACTACCCTTGTTCCAGCAACGCACCCATCTGTTGCAAGGACGGAAAATCCTGCAAGGCACGCAGGTTCAGGTCGTCGAGCAGCTGTCGGGTGGTCGCGAACAGCTCAAGCCGGGGGCTTTAAATTAATCCCCCCTCAAAGGGCCGACAAAACCGTGAGCCGCCTGATGGCGGCAGACTTTTTACTCCATCCCAGTTGCCCCCTCGCTACGCTCCCCCTCCTGCAAGGGGGAGGGAATGGTGTTGTTGAATTTTAATGTTGCTCTTTAATGACCGCTGGGACGGACAAACCTTACTGAGTCCCCCGGCAAAGCCGGGGGACTCAGTTACAGTTAATCAGCATTTCGACAACATGGTTCCATGTCGAACACCCCATCTTTATCACAGCCTGAAATGCTGGATAGACTCATAAAGCGCAAATGAATATGACCTGAGTATTTTTACATGATTGAAAGCATCGCTAACCGCCACGGCGTTCTTGTCCGACATCCCGGCAACTTTCTCCACTTCACTTGCAATATCATGACTTGCCTGACTCTGCTCTTGAATAGATACCGATATATCCTGCACGCCGCCAAGCATTTTTTGCATACCTGCGTTAATTTCCTGAATAGCGCAGCCGGCCTTTTCTGCCTGAACGGTTCCGTCCTCCACCATCTTGACCGTAGCCATCATCTCAGCAATCGCATTTCTTGTACTGTTATGTATATCCTCAACCATGCCTGCAATTTCTGCGGTTGATTGTCCGGTCTTCTCAGCCAATTTTCGCACTTCATCTGCTACCACCGCAAAACCACGTCCCTGCTCCCCGGCCCTGGCAGCCTCAATTGCTGCATTGAGCGCAAGCAGATTGGTTTGATCTGCAATTTCCTTGATCACTTTAACCACATTCTGAATATTGTCTGATTGATTACCCAACTGCTCCATTGTTTGAGTGGTACGAGTGACAGCCAGAGTCGTTTTCTCCATATCGGCCACAACCTGTTGAACAATATGTCTTCCGTTGTTCGCCAAAGTTGTTGATTGAGTCGAAACAGATCGCACTTCTCTGGCATTGTCGGAAATTTGATTTATGCTGACGCTCATTTCCTCAACACCCGCAGCCATGCTGCTTGCCGCATCTGACTGTATGCGTGAGCTTTCCGATACCGTGCTCATCGCGCCCATCAGTTGTTCTGAACGAACATCGATATGAGCGGATGCCTCGTTGATCATGTTAATCAGCCCACCGAGCATCGTTTTACACATCTGAATACTACATAGCACCTCGCCCATTTCGTCGCGCCCGGAAATAGCGACCGGCGAATAGATCTGGCCATTGACCAACTCTTCCAGTTGTTTTTTAACCTCATTGACAGGAATACTAACAAAACGGTGAATTACTGCGCGTATCGCAAAAAACAAAATGATCTGGAGCAAAACCTGACCCACAATCCGCGTCAGGATAGATTGGTTTAAGGCCGCCAGCTCTTCACTGATGTCGATTTGAATATCGGATACTCCGTTGACACTTCCATCTGCCACCTGATGACAAGACAAACAGTCGGTTTCACGAAAATTATGACTGACAATATAAGGCGTTACAGCCCGAATGATGGCCTTACCATCCCTGCTTTCAAATGAATAGGAAGGCATCTTGCTTTCAATTGCCTGGCGCTGCCTTTCATCTTCAAGTTTTTCTTCCGGCAACCCTGAACCAAACTGCGTTACAACCTGCTCAGCTCGCATTAAGCGCGCACCGACAATATGATCTCCCGATAAGACTTTTTTGATGAGCAGCTTTCGGTTATTCACATCGCTGATCTGCCCCGTCACCATCAACGTGTTTGCGCCATCAATCAGTTCGTTGGATACCGCATTGGCATGAAGCTTGGCGCTCTCCTCCATGTCATTTTTTTCATTCGAGATTGTGACGAAGCTTCCCGCTGCCAATACGCACAAGACGATAGATTGAATGATCAACTGCAGCTTACTTTGCAGCCCCATATTCGAAAAACGTTGCGCAATCGTCACCATGCCGGAGGGCTCTATAGCGGATTTATACAGCGACTCCGCACTCGATATTTCTGTACGCGTGGGTTTTTGCCTGTATGACATATAGCCAATAATGTTGCCGCCATTCATAATCGGCGATACGGTAGCTTTTACCCAGTAATGATTGCCGTTCTTGGCGCGATTCTTGACCACTCCTCGCCAGGGATGTCCGCTTTTTACCGTATCCCATAGGCTTTTGTATGCCCATGCCGGCATGTCCGGATGACGCACGACATTGTGATTTACGCCTATCAGTTCCTCACGACCAAACCCTGAAACATCTACAAATGCATCGTTCGCTTGTGTGATGATTCCTTTTTGATCGGTCTTTGTGACAAAGATGGTTCCAGCCGGATAATCAATTTCAACTTGTGTTACAGGTAAATTTATTTTCATCGGAACTATATTGAAGAGGGGTAATCTTTAAAGAAAAAAGAATGAAAAACAGAAAGTTCTATTTATTATATTTTTTTCACTTCACTCTCTATTTTTACAATCAAAAAGTTTGCCAAATAGCCTGAATCATTCTCTTTTATAACTTTACATGATGTTTCACACCCAATTCAACAGACCATATGGCCTATTGACGCAATTACGTCCTGCACACATTCTTAATATGAAAAATATGAAAATATCAAACACTCCGTATGCACCAGCTCAGCAATTATTTATTTAATCTTTATCGTTTGGCATTCGAAATGCCGACTGACGAATTCAAACATTACGCAATCGAAGAAACCAAAAACCTCATCGAGTTTGACTCTTGTGCATGGGAAGCGACAAGGGGGAGAGAGGCATATAAAAACGAGCCCATGGCCAATAAAGAAATCACATGGCATTTATACAATTTGAAAAGCAGCTTTATCGATAGTGCACGGCGTTTATCTCAAGGATACAAGCCGCGCTACGGTTTACATGCCGAAATAACCGAAAAAACCGTCAATATCAATCTCAGAAAGGAATATGCGGGGTGCGCCATTTATGAACTGCATTACAGATCATTTAATATAGAACATGTTCTAGCCACCGCCGTGACAGACAGAAATACAGGATTGAGACACACTGTTTCATTTCATCGCGCCACTCCAAACCAACCATTTTCTGAAGCCGAGCGCACGTTAAAAGAAACCATATTTCCTCATTTAATTGAAACATTGCAAAATAACTGGTTAATTGCGTTACCCAAATTATTCCCATGCAAGCAACGAAGAATCTACGATCTGATGGCGACTTGTAACTCTGCAGGCATTCTTCAGTTTGCCACGCCAAGCTTTATCAAAACCTGTCAGATGGAATGGAACATTTGGCGCCCGCCAATATTACCGCCGGCAATATGCAACCTCATTCGAGTTGACGATGTTAAATTTTCGGGGGAGAAAATCGTTATCAACATAGATATGCTAGGTGAGTTATTTCTACTGCGTGCTCGTTTGAAGCGAAACTCAGACGAGTTGACTCCGCGGGAAATGGAAGTTGCACAAAGATTTTCCACAGGGGAAGACTATAAAACCATTGCACTCAAACTACGGGTATCCCCCTCAACAATCAAGGGACATTTAAACAGGATCTACGCAAAGCTCAACATAAACAACCGAGTGAGTCTTATCAACGAATTAAACAGAGGATGTCCCGAATTTTTCGGTGAAATGGAGGACAATCCCGCTGCAATTAGCGGAAGTAAGAAGCTGCACTTTCTCAAGTAGCATCATACCCGCTCTCCTTGACCTGCAACGCCTGCCGGCCGGTTCTTGTACATCGGCCCGCAGTTGGTTCCAGGATCAAGTCCAATAATCGCGCCCCTGCCTGACTTCGAGCAGGAGGCGGGGTCGCCATCCTCTCGCAGCACCGGACGTACGGATCACGTATAAAGGGTTGCGAGGTGCGCCCTACTACCCTTGTTCCAGCAATGCACCCATCTGTTGCAAGGACGGCAAATCCTGCAAGGCACGCAGGTTCAGGTCGTCGAGCAGCTGTCGGGTGGTCGCGAACAGCTCGGGACGGCCCGGCGTGTCGCGGGTGCCGACCACCTCGACCCAGCCGCGAGACTCCAGCGTCTTGAGAATGTGCGAGGACACGGCGACGCCGCGTATTTCCTCGATGTCGCCGCGCGTAACGGGCTGGTGATAGGCAATGATGGCGAGCGTCTCCAGCACTGCACGCGAATAGCGCGGCGGCTTTTGCGGATTTAACCTGTCCAGATACGGCTGCATTTCAGGCCTGGCGCGAAAGCGCCAGCCGCTGGCAACCTGAGTCAACTCGACGCCCCGCCCCTGCCAGTCGAGCGCGATTTCCGCCAGAATCAGTTCGATTTCACGACTGGAAAGTATCTCATCGCCGAGCAGTTTAAGCTCGCTCAAAGGCAGCGGCTCGACGCTGGTCAGCAGCGCCGCCTCGACGACGTATTTGAACGGCAGAGTATCAAATGACTTTGTTCGCCCTGAGCCTCCCGAGCGATCAAAGGACGCAGGTGCTTCGACAGGCTCAGCACGAACGGGGGACTTACTCTGCTGCCTGATTGCTTCTGACATAGACGACTCCGAATGTTTCGCCTTGCTGGATTTCCAGCAGGTATTCCTTGGCCAGTTCAAGCATCGCGATGAACGTGACAACCAGTTTCGGCAGGCCGTCTGCAAGATCGAACAGCGTATCGAATGCCACGTATTCGCCGCCTTGCAGACAGCGCAGGATATGCGCCATCTGTTCGCGCACCGAAAGCTGTTCGCGGCGGACGGTGTGATGAGTATTGATTCTGGCGCGTGCCAGCAAACCCATCCACGCCTGTTTCAGGTCGTCCACGCTAATTTCCGGCAGACGCTCGATGCAGGTTTTTTCGATCAATACCTGCACGATCTCGAAATCGCGTCCCGCCTGCGGCAAGTCATCGAGTCTTTGCGCTGCAAGCTTCATTTGTTCGTATTCCTGCAGACGACGCATCAACTCGATGCGCGGGTCTTCCTCGTCCTCTTCGGATGCTTTAGCAGATCTGGGCAGCAACAGGCGCGACTTGATCTCGATCAGCACCGCCGCCATCAGCAGGTACTCCGCCGCCATTTCCATCCTGTGCTGCTGCAACAACTCGATGTAACTCAGATATTGCCGGGTCAGTTCCGCCATCGGAATGTCCAGCACATCCAGGTTGTGTTTGCGGATCAGGTACAGCAATAAATCCAGCGGCCCCTGAAAGGTCTCCAGCACCAGTTCCAGCGCATCCGGCGGAATATACAAATCCAGCGGCATTTGCAGCATCGGCTCGCCGTGTAGACGGGCAGTAACGTGAAATTCGCGTAGCGACTCGTTCGCTCCCTCGCCCGCTTGCGGGAGAGGGTTGGGGAGAGGGGAACGGGCATGACGAGTGTCAGCATGATCATCATGCCCGTCAGGCTGCAATGGCGCGTCAGGCATAAATTATTGATGTCCACATATCCGCATCACCCCGAACTGCCAACTTAACTCCCAACTCGATTTTCATTTTTAACGAAAAGGATTCCGGATAATGAGCCCGTCGATACTCATTCCGTCCTGCATATCCTCGGAAACCAGAATATTTGCACCAGCCAGGATAGCGGCAGCACAAATATTGGCATCATAAAAAGAAACACCGTAACGCTGCGCAATATCCACCGTGCTCTCGTGCGTGGTGATCGTGAGTGGCACGACCGTGCAAGCCGACTTGACTGCAGCCAACACGGCTTCGATGTCACCCCACGGCATTTTGAGTTTGCGTCGCCAAACGGATGTTACCTCGTTGAGAACTTGCACACTAATGACGCCGCCACACGCCACAATCGCTTCAGCCTTATCCGCTTTGGCGGCGTCTGCCGACAACAAGTAGAGGATGACATTACTGTCGAAAAAGGACAGGCTCAATTCGACCCATCCCGGCTATTTGCTTCGAGTCGATCAAAGTGAAAATCAGCAGGAAGCGTCCCTCTGAGCTTGCGCAGTCGCAAAAGCAACTCAGCCGTATCCGGCTGACGTTCAACTTCAAAGCTTCTTGCACCTACGACGTGAATGCTGATATTTTCGCCCTCGTGCAAATCAAGCGCCTGTACCAGAGTAGCAGGCAGCCTGACTGCCAATGAATTTCCCCACTTTGCGACTTGCATCACTTTCTCTCTCACAAATGATAGACATAATCGTAATGTATATCATTTAAATAGCATCCACAATCACGATGGACGCCGCCGCTCAGGAATAACTCAGCCCCATCGCCTCGCGTACATCGCGCATCGTCTCTCAAGCCAGTTTCCGGGCTTTCTCGTTGCCGTCGGCGATGATGTTGCGCACCAGCGAAGGATCGTCCAGATACAGCTGAGCGCGTTCGCGCATCGGGCGTTGCTCCGCCAGCACCGCATCGATCACCGGCTGTTTGCATTCGATGCAGCCGATACCGGCGCTCTTGCATCCCTGTATCACGCCCTGCCTGGTCTGCTCGTTCGAATAAACCAGATGCAGTTGCCAGACCGGGCATTTTTCAGGATCGCCCGGATCGGTGCGACGCACGCGGGCAGGATCGGTCGGCATGGTGCGGACTTTTTTGGCGACGCTCGCCTCGTCTTCGCGCAAGGTAATGGTGTTGTTGTAAGACTTGGACATTTTCTGCCCGTCCAGCCCCGGCATTTTAGAGGCTGCCGTGAGCATGGCTTGTGGTTCCGACAGGATCATCTTGCCGCCGCCTTCCAGATAGCCGAACAGCCGTTCCCGGTCGCCCAGGCTCAGACTCTGCTGCTCATCGAGCAACGCCTTGGCCGACTCCAGCGCCTCGCTGTCGCCCTGCTCCTGAAAGCGGTTGCGCAACTCGCTGTAAAGACGGGCTTTTTTTCCGCCCAACTTCTTGATCGCCAGTTCGGCTTTTTCGGCGAAACCCGGATCACGTCCGTACAGATGATTGAAGCGGCGCGCAAGTTCGCGGGTGAATTCGACATGCGGCACCTGATCTTCACCGACGGGGACCTGGGTGGCACGGTAGATCAGGATATCCGAGCTCATCAGCAGCGGATAGCCCAGAAAGCCATAGGTGGAAAGGTCTTTGTCGGAAAGTTTTGCCTGCTGATCCTTGTAAGTCGGCATGCGTTCGAGCCAACCCAGCGGAGTGATCATCGACAACAGCAAATGCAATTCGGCGTGTTCAGGCACTTTGGACTGAATGAACAGCGTCGCATTGGCCGGATCAACCCCGGCGGCGAGCCAGTCCACCACCATGTCCCAGACGCTTTGTTCGATGACTTGCGGCGACTCGTAGTGAGTGGTCAGCGCGTGCCAGTCGGCCACAAAGAACAGGCACTCGAACTCATGCTGCATGCGCACCCAGTTTTTCAACACCCCGTGATAATGCCCCAGGTGCAAACTACCCGTAGGACGCATTCCCGATACTATGCGATTAGCAAACATAACTTAAATTCCAACTATCATTAAAAGAAATTTTTCCAGAAGCTCTACCAGCGGAAACAACACCCAGCCCAGCACCGGCGTGATCGCCAGAACGATCAGCACAAACATGCCGTAAGGCTCGATCCTGCTCAACTGGTATGCCTGTTTATGCGGCAGCAGACTCAACGCGACCCGCCCGCCATCCAGAGGCGGCAGCGGCAACAGGTTGAGCACCAGCAGCACGGCGTTGATCTTGATGCCGATCACCGCCATACCCATCAGCGGCTCGGCAAAGTAATTCTCAGGAACCGTCAAGGATAGTTTATAGAGCAAGGCCCAGATCAGCGCCATCACCAGATTCGAGGCCGGGCCCGCAAGAGCCACCCATAGCATGTCCTTTTTAGGATTGCGCAGCGCACCGAAATTTACCGGCACCGGCTTCGCCCAGCCAAACAGCACGCCGCCCAGCGCGAGCGTGACGATCGGCAGCAATACCGTGCCTACCGGATCGATGTGACGTATCGGATTCAGGCTGATGCGCCCCTGCTGGTAAGCGGTCATATCGCCGAAATGCCGCGCCACATAGCCGTGCGCCGCTTCGTGCAGCGTGATCGCGAACAAAATCGGAATTGCACCGAGGGAAATGGCTTGAATCAGTTGATCAACTTGCATTTAATTTTCAATTCCATAATTGTCGGGTTAAAACCCGACCTACGTGACTTTTGATTCAATAATTGTCGGATTTAAATCCGACACATCCAAAGTCGGGTTAATGACGCAAGGGCATTGATGAAACTTCTAAACATTATCTAAGCGCGATAAAACATACGCCAAGATTCTGTTTATCCCACGGAATGTAAGCGATGAAGCCGCTTTATTCCTGATTAAAAACCCGACCTACGTGACTTATGCACCCCTACGCCTTGATTCCGAACGGGGCAACATCGCCCTTACCCTGCCGCAAAAGTACGGGAGCTGCGCCGGTCAAATCGATCACTGTCGTGAAATCCGCCCCCGTCGTTCCCCCGTCGATCACCGCATCGACCTTCTTTTCCAGCAATTCCCGGATCAGTTCCGCATCGTTGAGCGGCCAGGCTTCGTCGGGCAAAATCAGCGTCGAACTGGACATCGGCTCGCCCAGGGCTTCGAGCAGCGCCAGCGCCACCGGATGATCGGGGATGCGGATGCCGATAGTGCTGCGCTTGGGGTGCAGCAGGCGCTTGGGCACTTCGCGGGTCGCCTCCAGAATGAAGGTATAGCTGCCCGGCGTATTGGCCTTGAGCAGTCTGAACTGGACATTGTCCACCCGCGCATAAGTCGAAATCTCGGACAAATCCCGGCACATCAGCGTGAGGAAATGTTGCTCATCCAACTGACGTATCTGACGGATGCGGGTCACCGCATTCTTGTCTTCCAGCAGGCAGCCGAGTGCGTAGCAGGAATCGGTAGGATACACCACGATGCCGCCGTCACGCAGGATGGACACCGCCTGATTGATCAGGCGCATGTTGATATTGTTCGGATAAATGGTAAAAAACTGGGACATGATTATGAGTCCATAATTAATGGGCCGGGCAAAAATTTAGCCCCCTGATACTACAATCGATTCACGCGAGAAAATTACTCTGCAGGCACTAACTCGCAAATTAGCCCAGCCCATTGCCCCCACTCCACCCCTCCCCCGCGAGCGGTAGAGGGGGCAAACGACGCGTGTCGCGAATTTTACATTACCGAAACGCCTGCCATACCGGTTTGCAGATCAACGGCAAATCGGGTAGCCGCCCCAAATCACGAAAACTCTCGCCGGGCCCGTGAAAATCAGAACCGCACGAAGACAACAGGTTAAACTCCTCGGCGTAACGCGCAAATTCCGCATACTGCTCGGGCGTGTGGCTGCCGGTAACCACTTCCAGCGCCTGTCCGCCCAGTTCGACGAACTCGATGAGCAACTCACGCATAGTCGTCTTGCCCATGCTGTGACGCCCGACCATATATCTCCCCGGGTGTGCCAGCACCGCCACCCCGCCGCTGCCCTTAATCCAGCCGATGGCATCCGACAGCGTCGCCCACTGATGCGGGACATAGCCGGGTTTGCCTGTCGCCAGAAAGCGATTGAAAACGCTTTTGACATCCTTGCAGTGTCCCGCCTCGACCAGATAACGGGCAAAGTGCGTGCGGCCTATCATGTTCGGATTGCCAGCATACTTGAGCGCCCCCTGAAATACGCCGCCGATGCCGACCTTGGCCAGTTCATCGCCCATCTTGCGGGCACGCTCAGTGCGTCCGCCGCGCACACTCTGCAAACCCTGCTGCAACGGCACGTAATCCGGATCGATGTCCAGGCCGACGAGATGCAGCGTGTGCTTGCGCCAGCTCACGGAAATCTCCACGCCGTTGACGAAGGTCATGCCGCATTGCTCTGCCGCGCGGCGAGCCTCAGCCAGGCCGTCGGTATCGTCGTGATCCGTCAGCGCCAGCATCTTCACGCCGCGCTCGGACGCGCGCCCGACCAGCTCTGTCGGCGTCAATGTGCCGTCGGAAATGCTGGAATGGCAATGCAGGTCGTAATCTAGCATTGGCTTTCCAAATAATTTGCCACAGAGCACACAGAGTTCACAGAGAAAAACCTGGCGCTAGCTTTATCTCCGTAGCCAGAATTACGACTTTTAAAATCATACATCACCGCCGCCTTTCTTCATGACCTTGCCTTCTTCGGCGCGGCGACGACGCACCTCCTTGGGATCTGCGATCAGCGGGCGATAGATTTCGATGCGATCCTTGTCGCGCAGCACCGCGTCGGCCCTGGTCAATTTGCCGAAGATACCCAGCTTATGAGCCGGGATATCCAGATTCGGAAACTTTTCAAGCAAGCCGCTGGCTTGAATCGCTTCCATCACCGTGGTGCCGTCCGGCACCTCTTTTTTCAGCAGCGTTTGCACCTCGGGTAGCGCATACACCACTTCGATGTTGATTTTGTCACTCATGTGTTCGGATAAACCTTTTCTGCGCGGTGAATAAAAGCATCCACGAAACTATTCGCAATATAATGAAATACGGGGCCCACCAGTTTTTCCAGCAGCTTACTGGAAAATTCGTAGTGCAGACGGAATTCTATTTTACAGGCTGAATCGCTAAGCGGTATGAATCGCCAGCTTCCGTCCAGATGCCTGAATGGCCCGTCCTGCAGCGTCATGTCGATCCGATGCGGTGGCGACCTGCGATTTTCCGTTGTAAAGCTTTGTTTTATATGATGATAATTAATATGAACCGTAGCATGCACAAGCGCATCGTCCAGATCCAGCACGCTCGCCCCGCCGCACCAGGGCAGAAACGCCGGGTAATCCTCGACGCGATCTACCAGATTGAACATCCGCTCAGCGCTGTGTGCGACCAATACTGTTTTTTCAACTGTTGCCATAAGCGATGAAGCCGCAATTCCAAAGGCTGGTAGAATAGCCGAACACACAGTAAAATTCACCTCTCATGAGCATTGTCCAGAATAAAAAAGCGTTTCACGAGTACTTCGTCGAGGATAAATACGAGGCGGGCCTGATGCTCGAAGGCTGGGAAGTCAAAGCCATTCGCGCCGGACGCGTGCAACTCAAAGAAGCTTACGTCACCTCAAAAGACGGCGAGCTGTTCCTGTTCGGCTCGCACATCAGCCCGCTGCTGAACGCTTCCACACACATCCATCCCGACCCGGTGCGCACCAGAAAACTGTTGCTGCACAAGGCGGAAATGGAAAAAATCCTGATCAAGGTGCAACGCGCAGGTTATACCGTGATGCCGCTGGACATGCATTACAAGGGCGGCCGCGTCAAACTGACCATCGGCCTGGCCAAGGGCAAGAAGCTCCATGACAAGCGCGCCACGGAAAAGGAAAAGGATTCGAAACGCGAAGTCGCACAGGCCATGAAAAACCTGCGTCGCTAGGATACACGCGCTTACGGCGCGACATTATGAATTTGACGACAGATTCAAGCCACAAGCGCGCCACGGAAAAGGAAAAGGACTCCAAACGCGAAGTCGCACAGGCCATGAAAAATCTGCGGCGCCAGGATACACGCGCTTACGGCGCGACTTTAATAGCGCCCATATGCAAGGGAAAATCAGATGACGACACAAACCGCTTATCTCGCAGGCGGCTGCTTCTGGGGCATGCAGGAACTGGTGCGACAAGTCCCCGGCGTACTTGAAACTGAAGTCGGTTACAGCGGCGGCACAACCCCCGATGCAACGTACGAACAGGTCAAGACGGGGCGCACCGGACACGCCGAGTCGCTCAAGATCGTATTTGACCCGGAGCAGCTCAGCTACCGCCACCTTCTGTTCGAATTCTTCCGCATGCACAACCCGACTACGCTAAACCGGCAAGGCAACGACACCGGCACGCAGTACCGCTCGGCGATCTTTTACCTCGACCAGGCACAGCAAAAAACGGCCCTTGAAGTCATCAAGACTGCGGATGACTCAGGCGAATTGCCAGGCAAGATCGTTACCGAAGTCGTTTCGTTCGGAGAATTTTTTCGCGCAGAAGCGTATCACCAGCAATATCTGATCAAACACCCGGGCGGCTATACCTGCCACCACATCAGGCGCCTGCATCTGGGCGAATAGCCCTACCGCCTGCGCAACGGATCGAGCAGCGACGACAGCCCGTTGTGATCTAGCTCCTGCATCAGCGCCAGCAGCTGACCGATCTCGCCCGGCGGAAAACCCGTTTTTGCGTACCAGTTAAGATAGTGTCCGGGCAGATCGGCGATCAGCCGCCCTTTGTACTTGCCATAGGGCATCTGCCGTACCAGCAGCAATTCAAGGTGTTTGTGGTTCATTTGTTTCCTGATTCAGAATAGTAAGCGCGGCCAACATAAACCAGGCTGAGTTTCCGGCCGGTGAGTTCATGCACCATGCCGGATTCCATACGCATAGTTGAAATTTTCTGAGCCGCCATTTTAACTTCACGTTAAACGGAATCCCGGTTTAATATAATTTTGCGGGACTTTATGCCGCTTGCGGCCCTCTTTTCGGGCCTTACGCAATTTTTCACACTGGGCAGCACAACCGATTCAAGTGGCTTCGGTGCGCATCGGCACCGGCACCTGCAAAGTCCCGCCGATTTCGTTGCGTTCGTATTCCGCGATCACCTGTGCGCCCAGTAAAAGCACCGTGGCGGCCACTTCCAGGCTGAGCAGCACGATGATGGCCGTCGTGAGTGAGCCGTACACCGCGCTCACTTGCGACAGTGCGCCGAAATACCATCCCAACGCCAGGCGGATCAATTCCCACAGCAGACCCGCAGTAGTGCCGCCGATCAGCGCGTGCAGCGCCGACAGCCTTCCTACCGGCATGAAGTAGTATATCCCGGAGATGAGCAGGATTTCCCCGATCACGCCGACAACGTAGATCAGCAGGCGCGAGGGGCCGATCAAAGACCAGCTATGTCCCATGGTAACCAGGTTCTCGCCGCCCATCGTCACCAGATCGGCGATCACAAACGTGCCCGCGAACAACGCCGCGCCGATAAAAAAGATATAGCCAAAGGGCAGCAACAGGGACACGAGGAAGTGCCGCCTGCGCTTCTGCACGCGGTGCAGAAAAATCACCGAAATCGCGTTCTCCAGCACCCTGAAGCCGAGCAAGCTGAAAAACAGCATCGTAATCAGCAGCACCCAGCCGATCACTGCGCGGTGATCAAGAAACGCGTTCAGTTCCACCACCACCGCACCGCCTTCACCCGGAACCACGTATTCCAGTGCACGGCGCAATGTCGCCAACAGCACGTCCTGATCGATCACTTGCGACAGCGCAATCACCATCAGGATGAGCAGCGGCACGATGGAGAGCAGCGCGTAATAGGCCACGGCGCCTGCAAGCAGCAGCCCCTGATTGGCCTGAAAAGCTCTCAGCACCTGGAGCGCAAAGGCGGCCGGGCTTTTCAGGACATGGACGATGCGTGGGTTGATGAGCTTCATGGTCGGGTTGATTCTATCGCGGCGGGCTTGCGGCGCGTGAGCGATTCCGCACATTGAGCATAAAAATTCCGGGCACGGGTACGCTCTCCCCGCTTTCGGGAGATAACCAGCGACTTGGCTGCCGTTTTTGCGAGTGGGGCGAAAAGGGGTAAGCAGGCGTTCGCCGCAAGACGAAAGCTCGCAGAAGCCGCCCATCCCTGCGAACATCACTTGGCAGCTTAATCGAATAGCTATCAATGATGGCTTGGGCTTTAGCCCTTAGCCGGAATTGAGTAGTCTTAGCAGTTATTTCATCAGGATTGGGGTGAGGGAGAGCGCAGCGAGGGTGCCCGGTCATGGTAATTGAACGTGCGGCACACTCACCATGCCCGTTAGTCAGCCGAAACCTGAAGTAGGGAAACTTGATTAAAATCAAGGCTTAAAGCAAAAATATGCCCGTCAAGAATGGACAGCCTGAGCCACAAGACGCACACCAAGCGCCGCGCAAACGCGGTTGATCGTATCAAAACGCGGGTGTGCATTCGGCCTCAGCGCCTTGTAAAGGGCCTCGCGCGTCAAGCCGGATTGCTCGGCAATCTCGCTCATGCCACGGGCACGGGCCGCAATGCCAAGCGCGTGGGCCAGTTCAGACACATCGCCCTCTTCAATCACCATAGTCAAATAAGCTGCAATATCTTCCTGACTCTTGAGGTATTCCGCCATGTCAAAATCAGGCAGGTCGGCTATGCGAATTTTTTTGGTCATGATTTATTCCTCAATAGTTGCTGCAAGCTTGACGGCACGGGCTATGTCGGTGGTCTGTGTGGCTTTATCGCCACCGCCCAACATCACAATCATCACCGATCCGCGCTGGATGTAATACATGCGCCAGCCCGGCCCGAAGTGTTCACGCAACTCAAACACCCCGTCACCCACCGGCTTTACATCACCAAGCTGACCGCGCGAAACTTTATCCAGCCGACGCACCAAACGGATACGCGTCACACGGTCCTTCAGGCCATCGAGCCATTCACTGAATTCGGGAAGTGGTTTTACCGTGAACATGCGCACAATGTAATCGAACGACTACACAAAGTAAAACATAAAATTCAACTCTGGCATCACTTGAGCAACCTGCATAAACACGGCTCATTGCGCCACTTTCTCAGCCAAGCGGTGTTGTGATAATTCAAGCGTATTGCTCTGGCCGCTGATGAGCCAAGCGCCCAGTTCGCTGATAAATGCATCATCATCCGGATGCTTTTTCCGGCCTTGCAATGCACATCCCCAAACGACAGCAACCCGCCAACCGGCGTCAAGTAACT
>JBAZCE010000032.1:8862-17152 GCA_041671105.1 Gallionella sp. | reverse complement strand
AATGCTGCTGATTGCCACTCCAGCACGTGCACCGCCATCTGGACTCGGCATATTCCGGAGCTCGGGATAGTGCCTCCTATGCCGATATCGGCATAGGCTACACAGCTATGCAACACATCTGATCGAAGCGGGCGTCGACCTGCTCGAAGTCCAGAAGATTCTCGGACATCTGTCCATCCTCACTACCCTCCGTTACACCCACCTCACCGAACAACGCCAGCTCAACAGCAGCACAGGTCTCAACCAGTTGATGGGGCAAATCCTGATTTCATGGGGCAACGTCAAATGATCCGGTTGGCACACATCGTTGAAACTTATGCGGCTGATCTGATTGCACAATATGGACTGTTGCCCAGCCAAGTGGCGGCATTAAACGCATTTCAAACTTGCCGCAGCAGCATGAGCCCCAGGATGCAACTGGCCTGTGATGACTGCACCGAACACAGTTATTTGCCGCATTCCTGCGGGAATCGCCATTGCCCGCATTGTCAGGCGCATGAGTCGCAACGCTGGATAGACCAGCAGATGCAAAAGCTGATTCCCGGCAATTACTTTATGGTGACGTTCACCTTGCCCGCCCAATTCCGTGCGCTGGCCTGGCGGCATCAGCGCGTGATGTATGACCTGATTACCCGCTGCGCGTGGGAGACGGTGAATACCTTCAGTCAGAATGACAAAAAGCTGCGAGGTACCACCGGCGCGGTGACCGTGCTGCATACCCACAACCGTCGGCTGGACTACCATCCGCATGTGCATCTGGTGATGCCGGCTGCCGCGTTCGACAAAAAACAGCGGCGGTGGCGCAACAAAGACGGTGGCTATCTGTTTAATCACAAGGCACTGGCGAAAGTGTTCCGCGCCAAGTTGCTGGAGGGTATCAAACAAGCAGGATTAAAGTTGCCAGAGCGATACCCTGAGGAATGGGTGGTGGATTGCAAAGAGGTTGGCTCAGGTCAGCAGGCGCTGATTTACCTCGGGCGTTATCTGTATCGGGGCGTGATACAGGAGAAAAATATCCTGTCCTGCGACAATGGTCGGGTGACGTTCCGTTACCAAAACAGCCAAACCAAACAGACTGAAACCCGCACCCTCAGCGGCGTCGAATTCCTGCGGCTAATCCTGCAACACATCCTGCCGAAAGGTTACCGCCGCGCGCGCAACTTCGGCTTTTTGCATCCCAACAGCCGGCTGATTGCGCTGGTGCAGATACTCAAACATGTCGTGCTCCCCCTATCAGAACCTCGTCCGACGATACGCTGTAAATGTTGTGGCGGGGCCATGAAAATTATCCGCACCCGCATTAAGTCAGCCTTTGATCGCATGCGAACGCACGTGTCGGACAGGGAGATTGTCATGTAACGCAATACACTCCGCCAGCCGGCCATCTCTGGCCGGTGCGGACAGACTCGCCCTGAAAAAGGGTGAGAGCAGATAAAAATGCATTAAAACGGCAGGTTAAGCGCGACCGGTTGCTGCAATGGCAACGTTCAGGTGTTGAAATTTGGGGCATGGTGAGGAACGTGCCCCGGTGGCAGCACTACGGTCAGAGAGATATTTCCATAACAAGGTTCACAGCAGACTTGCCGGGCTTGTCCAACAAACGGTTCAGATTGTGGCTCGCTTCGCGATCACAATCTAACCTTACTCGTTGGGGCTCACAGCGAACAACCAAGGGACCATACGGTTACCCCTGGCGCCTTTGACCTGCCCATATACGGACCCGCTTCGTGCTCTGGACTCATGAAGAGGACATAGCGATGTTTCGCAGAGGATTTCGAGACCTTCTCAATATCGGCGGCCAGTTTGCCGTTATTCTGCGGTGTTACGGCCGCAAATACCTCGGCCGCGATGCCTCCGCCTTCCGTTGTTTCGATGTCGGAGCCACCAGAAGTACCGAGGTTCAGAACTAGCCGTTGTACCTCGGGGTGGCGCTCAAAAAGAAACTCTGCGCCGCTGAAGCTGGCGCGATAGGTGAACGTTTGGTTCAGTTGCTCAATGAGATTTAGCGGTCGGGAGCAACTCAACGGATCGCAACCGACTTCCTCGAACTTGAGCCGAAACAGAAACTGAACCGGGGTTTCGGCACCAGCAAGCTCCGCCATTTGTATTTGCGTCTGCTCAGCGGACGCAAGAAGCAGTTCACGGCGCTCTTCAAGGTCGGCTCGGGTAATGGAAATTCGTTTGCTCATGGCGCGATGAATTGTGAGCCCCAACGTTAAATGGACAGAACTATTCAAATGTATGCAGGAGAGTGTTCTGTATAAGCTGTCCTGATATACTGCAACCCACTGATTTTAATAAGCCGTGAGGATATTATATGTCAATCCCTCCTGCATACTCAGCACCTCATGCACCCATGCTGCTGGAAGTCGTGCGTGAACGCATCCGAGCGAAGCACTATAGTCGGCGAACGGAGCAATCATACACGAGCTGGATTAACCGTTTTGTGCATTTTTATCACAAAAAACACCCACGCGATATGGGTGCGCCGGAGGTGGAGGCGTTTCTGACTGATCTGGCAGTTAACGGCAAGGTTTCAGCTGCCACGCAAACCCAGGCTTTGTCTGCCTTGCTGTTTCTGTACAAGGAAGTTCTCGGGATGGAAGTTCCGTGGATGAATGGAATGGTGCGCGCAAAAGCATCCATCAGAATACCGACGGTGCTGTCCGTCAATGAAGTGCATCGCCTTCTGGCTTGTCTTGATGGTGTTTATGCACTCATGGCAAGGCTGATTTACGGAACCGGGATGCGATTAATGGAATGCGTCAGCCTGCGCGTAAAGGACGTTGATTTTGATCGTCACGAGATTCTGGTGCGTGAAGGCAAGGGCGGCAAGGACCGTGTGACCATGTTGCCGGAATCCTTGGTGCCATCACTTCAGGAACACCTGAAAAAGGTGCACGTGCTGTTCGAGATGGACAGAAAAAACGATGTTCCGGGTGTGTCCATGCCGAATGCGCTGAGTCGAAAGTATCCGGAAGCGGGCAAATCCTGGGGCTGGTTTTGGGTGTTTCCCGCCCCGGGTCTGTCGGATGATCCGGAAACAGGCATTCACCGTCGCCATCACATCTATGAACAGAACCTTCAAAGAGCTATTCGCCTTGGAGTACGTAAGGCGGGTATTGCCAAACCAGCTACTACGCACACTCTGAGGCACTATCCCGAGCTCCGGAATATGCCGAGTCCAGATGGCGGTGCACGTGCTGGAGTGGCAATCAGCAGCATTGAGTGGGGTTTGTACTCGGCATATTCCATGGCTTCAGAGTGACTTGAGAAAGGCGAGTAGTTGGTCATCGGGTCGAAAGCGTCCAATCCGCCCGGGTTGCGGTTCAACTTTGTCTAACGCAGCTTGCTTAATCTCGAGATTTGCATCGAGATATATCTGTGTCGTCTCAATTGATTCGTGACCGAGCCAAAGTGCGATCACGCTACGTTCAACCCCTGCCTGCAAAAGCTCCATAGCCATTGTGTGACGTAGCACGTGCGGAGTTACTTTCTTTGCCGCCAGCGATGTACACGTCTGGCAGGCATGTGCAACGTGCTTGGACAGCAGATACTGAACACCATCGCCACTTAGCCTGCTGCCTCGTGCATTGGGAAAGGCAATGGCATCATCGCTGTTTTCAATCTCACGTAACCAGGCTCGCAGGACATTGGTCGTAGCCTTGGTCAGAGGCGTCGATCGTTCCTTGCGTCCCTTGCCGACAACACGTACATGAGCACCCGTACTCAGATAAAAGTCGCGGCGACACAAACCAGTGATCTCGGAAAGACGCAATCCGGTCTGAACGGCCAGCAATATGAGCGTATGGTCGCGTCGTCCAGACCACGTGCGCAGATCCGGCGAGCGCAGAAGTGCGTCGACTTCATCTTTTGTTAAAAACCCAATCTGCGTGCGGGTGTATCGTTTGTTGGGAATCGACAGCACCCGCTGAATTTGTGCCGCGTGCGATGGCATCTCGAAAGAAGCGTACCGAAAGAACGAGCGAATAGCGGTCAGTCGCAAATTTCGGCTGACGGTGCTGATGCCTCGGCTGGTCTGCATATCTTCGAGGAACGCGGCAATCAAGGGTGCATCGACCTGCTCAAAGGTTAATTTCTGCGGCGCAACGCCGAGCCGCTTTTGCGCGAACTGCAAGAGCAGCCGAAAGCTGTCCCGGTATGACCCGATGGTGTGGGGACTTGCCTGGCGCTGCTGCATCAGTCGATGCGTGAAGAAGCTTTGCAAAAGCGAGGGAAAGCTGGGAATGGTCATTGCCTTCCCTCCCAGCGTTTCTCCACAAGGTTCATCGCCAGCATCATGAGCTGTGGATGGGCGCTGAGATACCAGTAGGTGTCGCTGACACGCACATGCCCGAGATAGGTCGACAATACCGGTAGGCGTCGTTCGACATCTTGGTCTGAACGGTACCAACTGAGCAGCGTTTCAACAGCGAATCGGTGGCGAAAGTCGTGCAGCCGCGGCCCATGGCTATCATTTGTTCCGCGTATTCCGATTTGACGTGACAAGCTGTAGAAGGTGCGACGGACGTCACCGCCGTCGAGTTGATGGCCCGTTTGGGTAACAAAAAAATGAGTCGCATTGCAGCCGCCCAGATAGCTTGCTCGGCGCGTCTGATAACTTGCCATAACTTCCCGAGTCGAGGTATGAATTGGTACCAATCTGGCTTTGCCGAACTTGGTGCCACGCACCGTGAGCACACCATTGTCGAGATCGACATCGTCGAGCCTCAATCGTAGTGCCTCCCCGACGCGCATGCCGGTCACGCTCAACAGACCCAACAGTGTGTGGAACGTCCATCGCCTCAACTCCGTGCCGGGTGACAGTTGTAACGCATGTTCAAGCAGGCGCTGAATCTCCTCGATTGAATAAATGTAGGGATGGGCGCGTGCCGCACGAAACGGTAGCAAGCCGGGTGGAGGCACCTCGGTATTCGGATCGTTTGCTACATGATGACGTGCGAAACATCGTACGTAACTCAGTCGCTGTGCCCAGTGGGCCGGTTGAGCCTTACTTGGCTGCTGAGCCCAGTCTAGCGCCAGTTGCGTGGTAATGTACTCGGCGTTTTGCTGTTCCATGAACGTTGCGAATTTCTCGAGCACCATCCCAGCATCGTGGAGCTTAAATCCCAAGCTGCGTCGCAGTGCGAGATAGTCATGTATCGCCTTGGTCAGTGGTTTCATTGCACACCTCCTGGCCAAGGAAGTGCTAATGCATGTAACGACACCAGATCGACCTTCGCGTAAATCGTGGTTGTTTGCGGGTTGCGATGACGAAGGATCTCTGCAATTTCACCAAGCGAGGCACCACCGCCGAGCATTTGCGTCGCCAGAGAATGGCGCAACAGGTGCGCCCCTTTGCTGGGCGAATCAATCCCTGCGCGCTGCAAGGCACGGCGCACCACGCAACTGACCGCGCTCGCTCCAAGCAGTGCACGCTGGGGTGCTCTGTTTCGGATAAATACGTTTCGTGCGGAGCACGCTGGACGATCATGGCGCAAGTAATCAGCCAAGGCCGCTCCGACATCAGAAGGAAGCGGCAAACGGTCGACACGTTGTGCCGGGCCTCGGATGCTAATGATTCCTTCGGTCCAATTGAGGTCATCCAGTGTCAGGTCGACCACCTCTCCTGCTCGCAGCCCAAGTCGTGAAATCAACAACAGCATTGCATAGTCACGACGACCGACTGCACTTTGTCGGTCGCACCAAGCAAGCAATCTTTGCACTTGCGATGGTGATATCGTCTTGGGAATCCCGGCCATCGACCAGTTCGCCACAGTCGGCACGCAGGCAGGCAAGTCGGCGACGATGTCGCCGCGATAGCGCCCATATTGTAGAAACGAACGCAAAGCGCTGGTCATAACCTGAGCCTGCTTTGGATGGTGTAAGCGTACCGCATCGGCCTGTACGAAGCGAATGATGTCAGCCGCAGTAAGTTGATCGAGCCTAACATCTGAGTCGCCAAAAGCGTTCTTGAGAAAGCGCCCGACTGAATCGCCGTACAAGCGAATTGAGGCAGCGGCAAGCCCACGTTCGCAAAACAAATACCGCTCGAAATCTTGTCGTACCTGACTGGCTGGTGCAATTGCGCCCCTCTGATCAGAGATTGCCTTGTACCCATCAGGTGCAACGATTCGTCCGAACGCATGGAGAGTAAAGGCATCGCCGCGTCGTCTGCGTCGGTGCAGCCAACGAGCATTGAGATAGTCAGTTACATGTTTAGCCGATAGGATTTGGCCCTCGATCCCATGTTGATCGAGCCAAACCACGAAGTCATTGACCAACCGGATCGATATCTTCATCGATGCCGCCACATATCCCTGTGCCTGCATCTGTTCGGCAAACACCTGAACGAACGCTAAAAGTGAACCATTCTGTGCCTGCTGGCGCGAGTCCCTACATGCCTGAGTCATTATCATCTCCAATAGCACCACGAAGTGTGGCTGGTGATGAAACTATGCCGAGCGAAATGTATCAACTTGCCGCTTGATGCAAGATGCCGTTACAGTCGACTCGGCATATTCCGGAACTCGGGATAGTGGCGCAAGCTGTGCGGTGTAATTCTTTTTTTAAACCGCAATCCTGAGTGACCTGGCGCAAGGTGGTCTGGATGCCGCCGCGATCCAGTGGTGTGGTAGCCAAATGCGAATTCTTGCGTCCGCCCAGTCGGTTGGGGAAGAGCAACACCGGGTTGCTGTGTGTTTGCCAGAAACGGCGCAATACCTGCAAGGTATTCTCCGGCAACGGCACGAAACGGTCACGATTGCCTTTGGCGTTACGAATCTGCACTCGCATCCGATCCGCATCAATGTCGCCTACCTGCAAGCGCAACCCTTCACCCAATCGCAAACCCAGACTGTACAGGGTGAAGAAAAACACCCGATAACTGAGTACCTGTGTGGACATGAAAATCCGTTGCGCCTGTGGCACAGTAACAATATCCGGCAACGCAAACGACTTGGGCGGCTTGACCAAATCCGCGCCCGGCCAAGGTTTCTCCAACACCTTGGCATAATAAAACTTCAACCCGTACAGATCGTGTTTGAGCGAACTCCACGACAGCGCATCGATGATGTGCACGAAATAATCGGTCAACTGGGGTTTGCTTAGCTCATCAATCCGATAATCAAAATACGCCCCTGCCCGACGTACCCCGTGCGAATACAACTCAATGGTTTTAGGCTGCATCCCACCGAGTTTCAGGCAGTTCAGCAGACGCTGATAGTTTTGCTCGAAATGGGCTGGAATTTGTGGTGAAATTTGTGGCGTCATCGGCTTCATCCTCATGGTAAAGTACAAAAATCCCCTTTCGGGGTGAGGATGAATTATGTTATCTAATCAGCTTACTGAGGGGCGTTTCTCCGCGATAGCGGCTTCGTTCAACCTGTCATTCGCGCAGAACTGACTATGCCACCCCTCTCAATTTGACCGTTAGCTAGTTTATTCCGTGGAAATAATCATTGAGCTAATTTTTCAGGCACTTGGATTTATAGTTCAGGTTCTCGGCGAAATGTTGCTTCAGTTCATTGGCGAGGCCATTGCCGAGCTGATAGGTCACAGCATCAAAGAGCCATTTCGCCGTCCAAAGCCCGTTCATCCTTGGTTGGCCGCTACTGGATATTTCATATTCGGCGCAGTTGCGGGTAGCGTTAGCTTGTGGCTCTTACCCAACCATTTCATTGATGCAAACTGGCTACGTCTGGCTAATCTGCTACTTACGCCAATCGTTTCAGGTTTAGTCATGGCAAAGATCGGTTCTTGGCGCCTCAAACAAGAAAAAGAAGTCATCCGCCTTGAAACTTTTACTTACGGGTTCTGCTTCGCATTTTCTATGGCTCTTGTCAGGTATGCTTTCGGCAAGTAAGCTTGCTATCCCCTTGCTTAAGCGCAACGGCGCAGCGTGGGACAAATCAAGGGTAGACTCGACAACACGCCATCTTCTTCCGGACGCATCGACATGCCCCTCATATTAGCCGCAGCCTTTCTCGTCCTGGTGGCGGGAGCGGCCATTGCCGGCAAGCTGCCGTTTGCCGTCCTCGATCTCTACCTCATTGCCAGCGCCATCGCATTTGCCGCCTATGCACTCGACAAATCAGCCGCCAGATGCAATCAGCGGCGCACCCGCGAGAGCACCCTGCACTTTCTCGCGTTGGCCTGCGGCTGGCCGGGTGCCTTAGCAGCGCAGAGTCTGCTTCGTCATAAGTCAAGAAAGCGGTCATTTCAAATAGGGTTTTGGGCTACCGCCATGCTCAATTGCGGCGCGCTCGGCTGGCTATTCTTATCTTCAGGT
>JBAZCE010000032.1:0-8852 GCA_041671105.1 Gallionella sp. | reverse complement strand
TCAGGTGCGAAAGCACTTCGTTCCATTTTTGATTTGGCGTGAGAACCAACCTACGCTCAAGAGCGATGAGCTAAAATGAGCCCGTTGTTAATTTAACGTCAACCAGATACCAAGCGGAGAATCCCATGGGTCAGCGATTTGCCGAACTGTCCGAAACACATATTCAATTTATTGCCGAACAGCGGATTTTCTTTGTCGGGACAGCCACCGCTGACAGCCGTGTGAATATTTCACCTAAGGGCATGGAATCGCTGAGAGTCCTGAACCGCAACCGTGTCGTATGGCTGAACGTCACCGGAAGCAGCAATGAAACTTCCGCCCATGTACAGCAAGCCCCACGCATGACCATTATGTTTTGCGCCTTTGATGGACAGCCGTTAATCCTGCGGCTTTCCGGCACGGCAAAGGTTATTCACAAGAGCGATCCAGAATGGGCCGGCCTGATTTCCCTGTTCAAACCGCTGCCGGGTGCTCGCCAGATATTTGACGTTGCGCTCGATCTTGTACAAACTTCTTGCGGAATGTCCGTCCCGCAGTACATTTATGTCGAAGAACGCGAATTGCTTAGCGACTGGGCCGCAAAAAAAGGCGAGGAAGGTCTGAAGCATTACTGGGAGGAAAAGAACCAAGTGAGTATCGATGGAATTCCCACAAACATTGTCGCCAAAAATGGTTGATATTGCATTCGAACAGCCACTTAGCAGCCTGTCAGGTGCAACGTCGCCAGGCACTTTTACCAACTTACAGTTCACACAATAAACATGAAACAACCTCCCGTCCTGCAACGCTTGAGAGCAAAAAAACGCAGCCAGTCGCTCCTGATTGGCGTCACCTGGTACACCGAAGAAACCTGGGGCGAGGTGAAAGCCACTGCAACCGACCCCGAACGTTTCGAGGATTCGTATCTCAAATGGAAGGCAATGGCAATCAAGGCTCAGCGAGAGTTCCTGCGTTCCGGAGTTCGCGCAATTGAATGCCAGATAGTCCCTGAAAAATTTGCTGCGTGGTGTATGCTGAACAATCAGGAAAACAATGCCACATCGAGAGCCGAGTACGTATCGGAGACGTTAACTGCAGCCATGGAAGACAAGCCTGCCCCGGCGTAAGCGCGAATACGCCGGGCGTGATAAGCACCATAACAACGACGGGAATCCTATGTCAGACATCGGTTTCACTCACGTAGCGCTTCCCGTCCGCTGTCTTGCGGCGAGCATCGATTTTTACGCACGCTACGCAAACATGCTTGTCGTTCACAGCCGCCCGGGTACCGCGTGGGTAAGCGATTGCACCCGGCCGTTCGCAATCGTGCTGATGGAGTCAACCGCAGAAATCAAACCGCTGCTGCCGCCCGCTCACCTGGGAGTCGGCATCGCTACGCGTTGTGAAGTCGACAGACTCAGCCAGCTCGCACGCGAACAAGGATACCTGATTGCAGGCCCCGAGGACGGCGGCCCGCCGGTGGGGTACTGGGCGTTCATTCGCGACCCGGACGGTCACACGCTGGAAATCGCCTACGGCCAGGAGCTGAAGCTCGCCGTTGAACGCGCGCCGCAACAAACACACTCACTTGAATTTACTGCGATAGCTATAACGACGCCAGCCCCAGATGCATAGCGCGGTGAACAGAATGAAGATCAAAATTGCCTCTTCCGCCTTCTTGAAGTCGTGGAGCAACAGTTGCAGCGCCTGCCCGAACAGATAACCGGCCCCGCCGAAACAGACCGCCCAGATGACCGCACCCAGCGCGTTGAACAGCGCAAAGCGCCACACAGGCACCGCACTCATGCCCATCGCCATAGGCCCCACCGTGCGCAATCCATAGAGAAAGCGGATGCCCACGATCAGCACCTCGTGATAGCGCTCCATCAGTACATTGGTGCGTGCAAATACCGGGGCCAGGCGCGGGTAACGGGATAACACCCATGAACCGTGCCGCCTGCCCAGCCAGAAATAGATCTGATCTCCTGAAAAACCGCCGACCATTGCGATGGCGATCACCCATTGCAACTGCAGATAACCCTGATGCGCCGCGAACCCTGCCAGTATCAGCCAGGTCTCGCCCTCCAGCAGCGTACCCGCAAACAGCGCGACGTAACCGTACTGCGCGATCAGATCCGAGATGCTCATCTGCCCGATGCTTCAGTCCGGTATGCCAAAATCATTTTCCCTTGAACTCGTCGCGCAGGAAAACCGCCGCCTGCACCGGGAATGAAAAACACAACATCGTGAACAGTATTTTTTTCATTGCGTCCTCCTGAATCAGATAATTCCCGATTGCACCGGACAGCGCACGTAAAAAATCTTGAGCCCCTGCGCACGTACCCGCTGCATCAGTTGCTCGGCGATCGCATCGTCCAGCACGAACTCGACCTTCACCGCCAGCTCGCCGGCCAGTTCGAAGAAGGTATCCTCGTGCAGCCTGCCGTGTCTGCCGAATCCGGCAATCGCGCGAAAAGCCGAACCGCCGTGTATGCCGAGACCCTTCGCCTCTTCCAGCAACCACTCGTACAGCGGCATACCCGCGTGATGCTGTTTTTCACCGACATAAAAATCAATCTGGTTCATCATTAGCCTCCTAGGATTGCAGCCACTTGAAAGTCTGAATACCCAGCACCGTCATCAACAGCGATCCGCCCAGATGGGCTGCGATGATGCCCGTACCCCACAGATACTGCCCGCGCAGCAACAGCGTCACCGTCTCCGCCGAGAAGGTGGAAAAAGTGGTCAGTCCGCCCAGAAAACCGGTGATGATGAGCAGCCGCCATTCCGGCGACAAACCCGGATGCTGCATGAAGAAGGCGATCGACAGGCCGATCAGATAACCGCCCACCAGATTGGCGGCGAGCGTACCCAGCGGCAATTCAGGCAGCGCCGGATTGAGCCATAGCCCGAGCCCCCAGCGCAGCCATGCGCCAACCGCTGCCCCGATGCCGATTGCAAGAAAGGAATAGATCATCATGGCTTCATTCTACCCGAGCATCCTGACCTGCGCGAATCCGCCGCCCGCGGTGCGAAAATTGGTGGTCTGCCCCTGATACAGCCGTGCCGCCACCAACTGGATTTCTCCGTCGTATACGTAGCAGCGAATATCGTATTTAAGGCTCACCCCGTCGTCCACGCTGCGCTCGCCCGGGGTTGCCAGTTTCTGGGCAACATAGTCCGACTGCAAAATTTCGCCGAACACGCGCCGGGTCAGCTTCTCGCCGCGATACGCACCCCGGCTGCCGAATCCGCTGTTCGGCTTGAAAAACAGATTCTTGCGCTGATCCCACAGGCTCTCGCCGAGCGCCGCGCGGACTGCGAAGGTGTGCGGAATACCGGCCTGCAAGGTGGCGATATCGGCATCGGATACGCCGATTTTTTGCAGTTCGTCCGCATCGGTGAGCCTTGCCAGATTGCGCTTGTCGGCATAACAGGCGTAGTGAACAGGATCGGGCGTCAGCACCACGCGCCCGTAAGACCAGGCATTCAACAACACCGGATACTGTTGCAACGAAAAATCCGTCAGACGGTTGTAGACCAGATCGACCTTCTGCTCGCCGACATAAAGGCCGTCGTCTCGCGCCTGCAAATCCGACGGCTCTGCGATATGCGCGCGGATGCCGGCACGCTCGAACAGGCGTTGCGCCAGCAGGAACTCGGGGTATAAATACTGCTCATCCGGCTTTTCATCGACGATCGCGATGCAGGAAAGCGGCACATCGCCTGCTGCCTGCCGCCACTCGCGGCGAAACATCTCAAGGTACGCCTGTTCGAGACCGGCCATCCCGACAGCCTCGCCCGGCAATTCGACTTCCCTTTGACTCTCATTGAGCAGTGCATTGAGAAAAGCGCCGCCCGCATTGGTGTTGATTTCGATCAGATGCGCGCCGTCGCTGTTCAGATGAAAATCATAGCCGTAGAACACGCCGAAAGAATTTTTTGGCGCCGAACAGGCAACGTTTGTCCCCTCGCCCGCTTGCGGGAGAGGGTTAGGGAGAGGGATGTCGCGCATCCATTGTTCATTATTTACCACCCGCTCCACAGCACCGATCACGTCCGTCATCTGCTGCAGCTGCGCATGACTGATAAACACCGGCACATCGGCGAACAGGTGGGGACAACGCCCGCTGACAAGCTCATACCAAGCGTCGCCCTGAACCTTTAGCGCAGCCTGCAGCGCCGCAGGATTCAAGCAGGCCGCATGCGCGTCTGCATTGAGTCGTTCGGCGTCGCTCACTTTCCGCCCAACAGTTTCAGTTTTAGCGTTTCATCTGCCGGCTTCTCGCCCAGCCATATTTTCAGCAGTGCTGTATAAAATGCGGCGCCCGGAATCGAACCCTGCGGCGCACCGTTCACCGAGACTTGCGTGCCTGTTGCAGGCAGATAATCCAGCAGGATGGAATCCCCTTTTTTCACGTGCACCAGCTTGCTGAAGATAGAGCGGAACTCATGCTGCTCGACCTTGATCGCCGCCAACTCCTCATCGGTCTGATTCCTGACGATGGCCTTATCGAGAGAGGAAACCAGATCTTCCGCATTGATTTCTCTCAATATTTGCAGACTGATGCGTTTTTCACCCTCATCCGTAATAACCTCCGCAGCGCTGTTTTTTTTAGCGCTCAAATAAAGAGAGGCAACATACAGATCGAAAACGAACTTGCTGCGCACCCCTGCACCGTTGAGCAGCAGATTGCTGCGACCCAAATGAGCCGAATCACTCACCACCACACCGCCCAACTCAAGTGCTTGTGCACTCAGACTCAGGCAACACAACAACACCGGCAATAAAAACCTTCTCACAACCACTCTCTTTCTCCGACATACTGAAAACTGCATCCTGCATCCTGCATCCTGCATCCTGATTATAGCGCCTCAAATATGCCGGCAGCGCCCATGCCTGTGCCGATGCACATGGTCACCATACCGTATTTTTGACGGGTTCTGCGCAAGCCGTGCAGCAAGGTAGCGGTGCGTATCGCCCCAGTCGCACCCAGAGGATGGCCCAATGCGATCGCGCCGCCCAGCGGGTTGACCAGCGCGGGATCGAGATTCACTTCACGGATCACCGCCAGCGCCTGAGCCGCGAAGGCTTCGTTGAGCTCGATCCAGCCCATGTCGGCAAGACTCAGCCCCACCTGACGCAAGACGCGCGGAATCGCCTCGACCGGGCCGATGCCCATCACATACGGCGGCACGCCCGCGACCGAAAAGCCGAGAAATTTTCCGATCGGGGTCAGATTGTAGCGTTTCAATGCCGCTTCAGAGCACAGCAGCACAGCACCCGCACCGTCCGACATCTGCGAACTGTTGCCCGCCGTCACCGATCCGTTTTGCGCAAACACCGTCTTCAGGCGACCCAGCGCCTCCATCGAACTGTCTACACGCGGCCCTTCGTCCGTTGCTGCCATCCGCACGTTGACATTGACCTTGCGACTGTCCATGTCGGGCACATGTTCGGTGATACCAAAGGGTGAAATCTCGGCTTCGAATTCGCCGTTGTTGATCCCGGCCAGCGCGCGCAGGTGACTCTGCAACGCAAACGCGTCCTGGTCTTCGCGCGATACGTTCCATTTTTCGGCCACCCGCTCGGCCGTCAGCCCCATGCCGTAGGCGATCGCGTAATGTTCGTCGTGTTCGAATATCGCCGGATTGAACGCGATCTTGTTGCCCATCATCGGCACCATGCTCATGCTCTCGACGCCCGCCGCGATCATCACGTCGGCTTCCCCTAAACGGATGCGATCCGCGGCAAGGGCCACCGCCTGCAAACCGGAGGAACAGAAACGATTGACGGTAAATCCCGGCACGCTGTCCGGCAATCCCGCCAGCAGCAGCGCGATGCGCGCAACGTTCATCCCCTGCTCCGCCTCCGGCATCGCACAGCCTGCGATCACATCGCCGATCTCGGCAGGATCGAGCGTCGGCGCCTGCGCCAGCACGCTTTTAATCACATGCGCCAGCAGATCGTCCGGGCGCGTGTTGCGAAACATCCCGCGCGGCGCTTTTCCCACCGGCGTGCGCGTTGCCGCGACGATATAGGCTTCCTGTACCTGTTTGCTCATGACTGCCTCTCAATTTTTGACGTATGCCATTCATGGGGCGTATTGCCATACGCCCCTACGGTTTATTCTCCAAAGGGCGTATTGCCATACGCCCCTACGATTAATTTCTCAGCGCACGGCCGTGTTTGAGCATGTGATCGATACGATGCTGCGTCTTGTCCGTCGCGAGTAGTTCCATGAAATTGCGGCGTTCCAGGTCGAGCAGCCACTGCTCATCCACCAGAGAGCCCGCATCCACATCGCCGCCGCAGATCGTTTCGGCGATACGGCAACCAATATTGAAATCGTGTTCAGAGATGAAGCCGCCCTCCAGCATGTTGACCATCGCCGCTTTCAGCGTGGCGATGCCGGTGCGCCCTGCCACGGCGATCAGGTGCTGAACCAGCGGCGGCCGGTAGGCGGTGGCGTTGAGCGCACGCGCCTGCTCCTTCGCGACATGCAGCAGTTCGAAGCGGTTCATCACAACGACATCCGAGGCTCGCAGATAGCCCATCTCGCGCGCCATCTCGGCGCTCTTGGAGACTTCGCCCAGCGCGATGTTCTGGAAATAGCGCCGCACATAGGGGAATACATCGATGCGATTATCGTTGGCAAAACGCTGCGCCTCCTGCGCCGCGCGCTGCGCCATTTCCTTGCAGCCGCCGCCTGCGGGCAACACGCCGACACCGACTTCGACCAGACCGATGTAGCTCTCCAGGGTTGCGACGATGCGCGTACAGTGGATCGAAATCTCGCAACCGCCGCCCAGCGCCAGCCCGTCCACGGCCGCGATCGTCGGCACCATCGCGTATTTCAGACGTTGCGATACATGCTGGAATTTGGCGACGACGGCTTCGACCTGCTGAACGTTGCCGACCGCCGCGTTGAACAGCTCATTCAGTCCGCCGCCGCCCGCGATCGTGTATTTGACGCGACTCGCGGCCTGTTTGAATTTACCCATCAGTCCTGCCTCGGGCGCGGGCTGATGCACGCCTTGCATCAGCTGCAACAGATTCGCACCGTACGAGAACGGCGGCTCGGTCTGCCACAGGATCAGCGCCGTGAAATTCGCCTCGGCCTCGTCGATCGCGCGCAGGATGCCGTCCAGCACCTCGCAGCTTATCGTGTGCATCTTGCTTTTAAAACTCAGAATCGCGATGCCGTCGTTCATGTGCCACAGGCGTACCTCATCGGTCTCGAACACCGTCTCGCCGTAGGCGCGCGCCTCTCCGCTCAGAATATCCGGGAACAGCTGGCGACGGTAGACAGGCAGTGTGGAACGGGGCTGATAACGCCCCACCCTCTCCCTCCGCTGCGCTCCCCCCTCTCCCTCGGGAGGGAGAGGGGATAGGGGAGAGGGTGCGAATGACCCCTGTGGCGTATGAACGCCGGTGCGCGCAGGGTCGGTGACCCAGTCCGGCAGCGGCATATCCGCCATCGTACGGCCTGCGGCGATATCCTCGGCGATCCAGCTCGCCACCTGCTGCCAGCCCGCCTCCTGCCAGATCTCGAACGGGCCGCTGTCCCAGCCGAATCCCCAGCGCACCGCGAAATCGAAGTCGCGCGCATTGTCGGCAATATCGGGCAATTGCAGCGCACAGTAGTGAAACACGTCCCTGAACACCGCCCACAAGAATTGCGCCTGGGGGTGCTGATTGGCGCGCAGCCCGGAGAGCTTCTTCGCCCAGTCGCGTTCGTGCAGAATGTCTTTCACGGCGCTGTTGACGACCGCATCCGAGAGCCGGTATTCGCGTGTGTGCAAATCGAGCACATGTATCTCTTTGCCGATTTTCTGGTAGATGCCGCGCTTTGTTTTTTGTCCCAATGATCCCTGATCCACCAGATAGCCGAACCAGGCTGGCAGCTCGAAATGCTTATGCCATGGATCGTCGTTCAGATTCTCACGCATCGTATTGACCACATGCGCAAACACATCCAGGCCCACAATATCGAGGGTGCGGAAGGTCGCACTCCTGGGACGGCCGAGATAACGCCCGGTCAGCGCATCGACCATATCGAAGCCCAGGTTGTAGAACTGCGCATGGTGACGGGTGGTGAGCATCGAGAACACGCCGATGCGGTTGGCGATGAAGTTGGGCGTGTCTTTAGCGCGCACCACCCCCTTGCCCAGCGTTGCGACGAGAAACTCCTCCAGCTGATCCAAAAGCTGAGGCTGAGTTTCATTGCACGCAATCAGCTCGACCAGATGCATGTAACGCGGCGGGTTAAAGAAGTGAACGCCGCAGAAGCGATGGCGCAGAGGCTCGGGAAAGGCGCTTGCCAGCCGGTTGATCGAAAGCCCCGAGGTATTGCTGGCGAAAATCGCGTGCAAGCCTATGAAAGGGGCGACCTGGTGATACAGCTTAGTCTTCCATTCCATGCGCTCCGCGATGGCCTCGATCACCAGATCGCACTCGCGCAATTTTTCCAGATGCTGCTCGTAATTGGCCGCCTGGATATAGCTGACTTTAGCGGGCGCCGCGAGCGGGCTGGGATCGAGCTTTTTGAGTCCGTCCAGCGCCTTGACGACGTTCGAATTCTTGTCGTCGCCGTCTGCGGGCAATTCGAACAAAAGCGTCTCGACACCGGCGTTGACCAGATGAGCGGCAATCTGCGCGCCCATCACGCCAGCACCCAGCACGGCAACCTTACGAATACTCATGGCAATGCTCCAAAACATAATATGAGAAGTCGGGCTGAAGCCCGACCTACAACACTGGTTTGACGGACGGGAAGATTTGCCTTCCCGTCGCATACTGCTGACTTAAAAACCGAGTGCGTATTGCACACTGAAGATATCCGCGCTGTTGTTGTAATTCCTGGCCAGAT
>JBAZCE010000031.1:0-17540 GCA_041671105.1 Gallionella sp. | reverse complement strand
CAGACGGGTAAAGCACAGAATTTCGCTTGAATCCTGAAAAATCTCACCCGAAAGTGAGACCTTCCCCGCTGAAACTATTGCATTCAGCTATTTTGCAAGAAGCTCATATGATCGTTAAAATGACCTGCCAGCCGCTGCCGACAGTTTTAAACAAAATTGACGTTTGAGACAGTGATCAGATACAACGCCGCCCGCTATTCAGCATTCACAATCAATGCGGCCTCGACATGTAATGCTTCGAGTCGTTTTTCATCTATATCCAGAAGCTGCATACAGGCGGCTCCCAGCTTTGTCCATTCCTGCGTCATACTGAGGCCGAGCTGTTGCTGCACGATGTGTTCGGCAAGCTGGGCTGTCGCGATTATTTTTCGGCTTAACATGGGAAGTTGTGAGTTAGCCGACGCCAGCGCGGCAAGATCGTGGTGATTGCGGATGGCAAGACAGATTTCCTCAGGCAACCACCAGCTTTGCGCCAGAATACACCCTACCATGGCGTGATTTGTCGGCAGTCCGGTGTTCTCCACTTCGGTAAAACCCATCACCGCATCGGCGTTTGCATCCGCTAACAGCTTCTCATACTGCGGAAAGCGTCCGAGCAGAACCGGAATACCGCAGTCGCGGAACAGGCCGAAGGTATAGGTATCTTCGGCGCGCAAACCGCGTATCTCCAGATGCTGTGCCAGCCAGCCCGAGAGGTGGGCAATGCGTGCGGATGCATCCCAAAAGCGTTCCAGATTCGGTACATTCGGAAAGGCCTTGCGCAGGATGATGCCGGCCACGGCGCGGCTGGCCGACTTAAGACCGAGTATGGAAAGCGCCTCGTTCACCGAGCGCACCCGCTGACGCACGCCGAAAAAAGGGGAGTTAGCCGTTTTAATCAGACCGGCGGACAGCGCAACATCGGTTCCGATGATGTTGGCAAGTCGGGTAAAGTCCGGTTCGTCACGACGCGTTTCATTGATAAAGCGATCCAGAATAATCGGGCATGGCGGGATACCGATATCGAGAATGGTGCGTTCAATCAGGTTATCGACTTCAGATGATTTGGATTCCTGCATGTTGTCACTCATTTCATGTTCCTTGTTTGCAGCCACTGAAGAAGCTTGTCTTCCGGCATGGGTCTTGCGTAAAAAAAGCCCTGAATAGCATCGACACCGGCTTCGAGCAGCACATCAATCTCTTCCTGTCTTTCGCATCCTTCCGCCACGACGATCATCCCCAGCTCATGGCCTAACTGTGTCATCGCCCTGACCACCGCACGCGCCCTGCGATCTTCGGGCAGCACGGTAACGAAGGCGCGATCGAGCTTGAGTTTTTTGGCGGGAATATCCTTCAGATTCGCAAGACATGAATATCCGGTGCCGAAATCGTCGATGGACAGGCTTACGCCGGCTGAAATGGCATTTTTCAGATTCGCCTGCACCGTGTCTGAAATATCCATAAACAACGATTCTGTCAGCTCCAGCTCCACCAATTCAGGTTTGACGTTTGAACAGATCAGCGCTGCATGCAACGCCTGAGTAAATTTAGGCGAGAGCAGCTGCGCGCGCGATACATTGATGGCCACCTTGGTGTAAAAACCCGCATCCTGAAGCAGGCGCGCCTGCAGCGCACCCTGCAATAAGCTCCACTCTCCCAACCGCACCACAAGACCGGTCTTTTCCGCAACAGGGATGAACTTGCCGGGCGAAATATTTTCGCCATTAAACGTACAGCGCATCAGCGCCTCGACCGCCTCAATTTTTCCGTTTGCCAGAATGATGGGTTGATAGTGCAGGCACAATCCGCCTGTTTCGAGTGCCGCATGCAATGTGCTTTCGATTAGGATTTCTTCACGCGCAAGCGTGATGCCGAGCCGCCCGGGGATAGGCTCATCGCCGGAACAGACGATGTTATCCCCCCCTTTATCCTTGGCCGCATACATGGCGCGATCCGCCCGCTCAATCAATGAAAGCGAGTCTTCACCGAGATCATGTATCGCGATACCGATACTCGCAGTAGGGCACAGCGTCAGATTGCCGATCGAAATCATCTCTCCTGCCGTGCTTGCCAACTCACAGGCAAGATGCTCTGCCTGGGAACGATCGCACTGAGGAACCAGGAACACAAACTCATCCCCACCCATGCGTGAAATTTCGGCTCGCCCGCTCATCCGCTTGCGGAAGCGCACGGCAAGATCCTTGATAACCTCGTCGCCGCCGGGATGACCGAACGATTCATTGATACGCTTGAAGCGATCCATATCAATCCAGATGGCCGCGAACGGTTTGCCCTGACTAGCGGCAACAACGGCGAACCGCTCTGCAGTCTCCAGGCAACCGGCCCGATTCAGAAGTCCGGTTAAGTGATCAATGCTATTCATGGCGGCAGGAAACACAAGTTAATTGCTTGATATAAGAATAAAAAACAAACGAGAAACGCTTAAAATACGACCTTCTCTCACAGCTTGCCACACATAAACTGCTTATCGATTTCACGTTATTCCCCCTCAATATTCTCTGCGGCCTTGAAATACGGCTTCTGTCGATGCTACAGCTTTTACAAATCATTGCGTCAATTTACGCAAAACAAGATTGAAACTCAAGCCCGCTTAACCAAAACTTAACATCGGGATAAACGGCCTTTAAATCCGGACAAGCGGCATCAAACAAGCGACGAACGGCAAATCATATCGGACACGACACAATCAACGCCAATTTTTCCGCGCGAGTCAGCTTTTTAATCGCGATCTCGCGCCTCGATGCGACAGACCTGTTATCACACGCCTCCATAAACACCAGCTCGACAGGCCCGCGCGCCCGGGTGTACTTGGCAGCCGTACCGGCATTATGCGCCAAAATGCGCTTATCCACATCGTTGGTAATGCCACAATACAGCGTACCGTCGGCACAACGCAAGATGTAACAGATCCAATCCATCCGCTTGGCTATAATGATTTTCGGCCAACCCGCCAGGAACCGCCCAGCATCATCGCGATCAACAGCAGCACAGCCGCATTTCCCCAGCGCGCATAGGGCGTCATGCCCTCATAACCCTGCGCCATACCCTGCAGCACACCTTGCTGATGTTGCGGCAGTTGTTGCAGCATTTTGCCGTTCACGTCGATGATGGATGTCACACCGGTATTGGTTGCGCGCAGCATCATGCGCCCCGTTTCCAGCGCGCGAAACCGCGACATCTGGTTGTGCTGAGCTGCGGCATACGAATTACCGTACCAGCCGTCATTGGTCACATTTACCAGCAGTGTGGCCGCAGGCAGCGATGCGACAATTTCTTCGCCGAACACATCCTCATAACAGATATTCACCGCAACATTCTGCCCGGCCACGGAGAGCGGCGCCTGCCGTACATCACCGCGAGCCAGATCCCCCATCGGGATGTTGAGCACCTCGTTGATAAACCAGCCAAACACAGGCCGCAACGGGATAAACTCGCCGAAGATGACCAGATGGTGTTTGCGATAATGCGGCTGTTCTGTTGCAAAAGCATTTTCCGACTGACCGATCGCAATCACGCTGTTGTAATACCCGGCCTGGTCGCGCTCGAACACACCGGCCAGTATGTCGCCGCCGTTGCGTCTGGCATGATCGCGCAGTTGTTCGAGCAGACTTTGCGGCACTTGTTCGCGAAATATCGGAAATGCGGTTTCCGGCAGGATGGTCAGCCGCGCCGGATTCTGCATCACCAGACGCCGATACGTTTCCAGCGTGTTATCCAGCTCATCGTCCCTGAATTTGACATCCTGGGAAATATTCCCCTGCACCAGCGTCACCGAAAAAGGAGCGCCGTAGGCTTGAGTCCAGGCAACCGTTCGCAGCAACGCACCCGCCAGCCACAGCGAAACGATGATCACAGTAGCGATCTTTCCCGATCGGCTCCAGCGCTCGCGCCACACTATCGCCAAAAAACCTGCACAGACTGCCGCCACCAGCGACACGCCATAAGCACCCAGCAGCGGCGCGTAACCTGCCAGCGGACTGTCGCTGTGCGCATAACCTAAGGTCAGCCACGGAAAACCTGTGAATATCATGCCGCGCAGCCATTCAATCAGCACCCACGCAGCCGGCATCACCAACACGAAACGCCAACGGTCAGACAGCGTATCCGTATCCCTCTCTCCAACTCTCTCCCGCAAGCGGGAGAAAGGACGAACGAATCGCTGCGCGAATTTCACATTCACCTGAGCCTGAAGGTAGCCCGCCAGCGCGGTGAACAGGGATAAGAAAGCCGCAAACAGCAGCGTGGCGGGTCCTGCCAGCCACATCGGCATGTCGCCGAAATCGTGCAGCGCGACGTAAATCCAGGCGATTCCGGCGCTGAACAAACCAAGACCAAAGGTGAAGCCCAGGCGCGCTGCCGAACGCGGCGTATCGGCGCTGCCCCACAGGACGAATAACACCGCAAGCGCCAGCACCGGTACCGGAAAAATACCGAATGGCGCGAAGCCTGCCACACAAGACAGTCCGGCCAGCAACGCCAGCCCGTTATTTCGATTAAACATTCACTCACTCACCTGTTGCAAACGCATACAGCATAACCGATTCATGCCATCGGCCGCCAATCGGACCTACCCTGCGGCAATTTGTCGCAGGCGATGCGGTGAGCGCCAGAATATAATGTGCGCACAATACATGATAAATTTTCAGGGGGAGCATCAATGCAACAATTTAAAACCGCACTCGGCGTCACACTGGCTCTGGCCGCCATCGCCTGCACGCAGAACGCCATCGCCTGCGCCGCCTGCGATTCCACACTATCGAAGGATTGGGAAACACAGGGCATCAGCTCCAAGTCGGGCTTCTCCGCCGATCTGTCCTACACCACCCTGAACCAGAACCAGCAACGCTACGGTTCTGCCAAAGCCTCAGGAGCACTGATCGACACGCAAAATGCTGCAGGTCAGGAGATTGAGGCATTCACCAAGACACAGACGATCACCGCAGCGCTCAGCTATACCGGCGAGAACTTTGCGCTGAGCTTCATGCTTCCCTTAGTCAACCGGACGCACGGCACTTACGGCAACGGGCCTGCCGCTATCGGTTCAAGCTACTCCACTTCTTCCGACAGCGGTCTGGGCGATATCCGCGTCGTCGGCCGCTACAATGGATTCTCCAGTGAGAAGACCTCAGGGATCATCGCAGGGATCAAGCTGCCCACCGGCAACACCGGCGCAAACTTTACTGCGGGAACCAATGCTGGACTGCCGCTGGATGCGGGACTGCAAATCGGTACAGGTTCGACAGACATCATCTTCGGCGGATACACCTCGGGTTCCATGCATGAATACGGCTGGTTTGCGCAGGGCACCGTACAGCACGCCGTGTCGACGGATGCGGCACTGGCAGGCTTCAGCTACCGTCCGGGCGATGCCTACACAGTGAATACCGGCATCCGCTATGCCGAGTTCGGCGCAAAAATCACCCCTATGCTGCAGCTCAATATTATCAAGCGTCAGGCCGACTCCGGCACCGGCGTACCGCTTGACCCGCTCACAAATGTGCCGGTCAGCGGCGGCACACTGGCCTATCTGGCGCCCGGCGTATCGATCCGCGCAGGAGACGGCATGTCGGTCTACGGCTTTGTCCAGTTGCCTGTTTATCAAAAGGTCAACTCGCTGCAGATCGTCCCGCAATACACGTTGACGCTGGGTGTGAGACAATCCTTCGAATAATTTTTTCGAAAGCTGCCGCACGTGAAAATTGCACGCGTACCCGGAAGATTCCTGTTCATCGCTCTCCTGCTCACCTGCTCGCTCGGCTCATGGGCAGAAGGCTGGTCGCTCAAGGATACGACCGGGGTGCGCCACACCCTGTCCGGCATGTCCGGAAAATGGGTACTAGTCAACTTCTGGGCTCCGTGGTGCCCGATGTGCATTCATGAGATGCCTGAATTTACCTCGTTGCAACAGGCGCATCAGGACTTGCAGGTGATCGGCGTGGCGGTGATGTACAAAACTCGTGCGGAAGTGATAGACATGGCACGCAGCCAGAACATCGCCTACCCGATCGTATTTGGCAATGAGGACACCGCCGGTGATTTTGGCGGAATCGTCGGCCTCCCTACCAGCTTTTTATATTCACCCGCAGGCAAACTGATAGGGCGGCACGCCGGCCCGTTAAGTAAGCTTGAGGTCGAACAGGCCATGGAAGGCAAAGCCGCTGCGCTGTTCACCCGCTAATCTTTATCAAAACAGCAAATAACGCGGCCTTACAGCGCGTTTTTTGCATTTAATTTAGTTTGCGCAGGTCGGGATTTATCCCGACACTTTTCTATTCGAACCACACACTGTCGGGATAAATCCCGACCTGCGACGGCGAAAATTGCTATTTATTTTATTGTTTACGCAGAATAATTTGACAATTCTTGTCACGCTTTGACATCATTTAGCTGGTAAGAGACTTATTCCATTCGCATAGACCCTTCGGCAAACTCAGGAAAATAGCGATTCGATGTTTCCGTGAAATGACGATCCCAGCTCTTGCATTTGACGTGCAATATTGACCTGCATATTGGCACTCGAAATTTCGATCAAATTATCCTCAATCTGGTAATTACCTTTCGCCTTGAACCATGGGAGCACTTTGGCAAGATGCCAAAGTGCAGAATTACCTTCATGAATTGGCGACGGAAACATGGATTTGTTCCCCGTAACGAGCTTTCTGATGTTCTGCCGACTACAGCCAAGTATTTCAGCGATATCCGTCAGTCCGACAAAATCAGGGGTTGCTTCAACCAATCTGGCCCCGGGAATAGCCTTTTTAACATCTGCGATGGCGCTTGCCACAGCCTCTAACGCAGTGGCAGCCTCCCTGGTGAAATTCAAGGCAATACGAGCATGCTGACCGATCCCGATGATGGCATCGTCGCAGCCCGATTCATATAGTGCGTCAACCAATTTTTCCGGTTCCGATTCAGCGTCGGAAAGATCAAATTTTAGTAAAAAATCAAATTCATTCATGGTTTATTCCTCTTCAGCATTGATTTTTCGATGCACTATGCAATTATCAACCACACGACGAAGCTGTTTAGCATGGTTTTGCGAGCTTTTTGGTGTGCTCCAGATACTCGTTCTACAAAACTCCCCGCATCGACACTCCCTGTCGTTATAAGGGCAATACATCTGCCCCCACGCATGCGATCCGCCTTCAACAATGCGCTAACCACGACTTCGCGCATATTCAATGGCGGCAGCAATTTCCTTTTTCGGGTGAGTCATTGATTTACCCTGTTGAAATGTATGAAGATGTTAGGCTGAGGCATAATAGTTGTCAAGTGACAATTACCCGGCCGATTCTACGATAGGCAGGCTTAGTGAAAAATCTTAAGCAACTGACAACCAGCGATTTATTCTTTAATCTTGCGTACCCGTTTTTCCAGGTTAAAGCACGGCACAAGCCAAGACAGCCTGTTCTGAGCGCTTTTTTTGCATTTAATTTAGCTCATTGCCCCGCTTTGTGCTTAAATCGCGCCTTAATTCATACGCACCGCAAAATTATCATGGAAAAAATTCGTCTCTCTAAACGCATGTCCGAACTCGGCCTGTGCTCACGCCGCGAGGCCGATGTGTATATCGAAAAAGGCTGGGTCGATGTCGATGGCGAAACCGTCAGCCTTCTGGGCACCAAGGTCTTGCCTACCCAGCAGATCACGTTGCGCACCGCGGCGCAAACCACCCAGCAACAGCGCGTGACCATACTGATAAACAAACCGGTAGGCTATGTGTCAGGTCAGGCGGAACACGGCTATAAACCGGCATCCGCCCTGCTCGACGAAGCCACGCACTGGAAGGAAGACCCGTCTCCGATCAAATTCCACAAGAGCCAGTTTATCGGATTAGCCCCCGCGGGACGCCTCGACATCGACTCGCAAGGTTTGCTGGTGTTGACGCAGGATGGCCGTGTCGCCAAACAGCTGATCGGCGAAGACTCCAAGGTAGACAAGGAATATCTGGTTCGCGTGCAGGGCAAGCTTGAATCTTCCGGACTGGCCCTGCTTTGCCAGGGGTTGAAACTGGACGGCGAATATTTAAAACCCGCCAAGGTGTCCTGGCAGAACGAGGATCAGTTGCGCTTCGTGTTGCGTGAAGGAAAGAAACGCCAGATTCGCCGCATGTGCGAACTGGTGGGTCTTACCGTCACGGGATTGAAACGCATTCGCATCGGAAAGGTAAAGCTGGGCCATCTACCGGCCGGACAGTGGCGCTATCTGGGCGAGCACGAACAGTTCTAACTGTCCGACTTGTTTCAGGATGCGCCTGGCAACCTCAGCATTAAGGTATATGAATTGACCGGCGACGTCTGAAAGCCTCGCCGAATATAAAACTGTCTGGCAGCGTCGTTGATCGCATGCACCAGCAGCGCACGGATACCCACATTATCTGAAACACTGACGGTACGCAGAAATGCATCTTTGAGCATTGCGCTACCAAGCTGTTGTCCCTGACAGGAACGGTCAACAGCCAACCGCCCCAACACCATGACGGGAATGGGGTCTGGCATGTTACGCCTGACAGAGCCAGCCGCCTCGGTATGCGAGATTGCACCCGCAGCCAGTGCGTAATAGGCCAGAACCCGGTTACACTCGCCCGCAATAACAAATGTACGGCTGGCGCCGGTGACCTGATTGGCATAAGCGCGGCGTTTGAGCCATTCATTCAGAACGGGTTCACCACAATCGAAAGTGCTCAGATCATGCGCTTGAACAAGCGGTTGAGGGGCCTGCATGTTCAATTCGTGCTTGCCAGATCCCACGGCGCTTTGATCCCAAGCAACCTCTCCAGTCCCGGGTTGGCAGCGGTTGGGGCGTCAAGCAATTCATTAAAACGCTGAAAGTCCTGCACGTTCAGGGTAAAAAACACCTGATCCAGCATGACGCCCCGAGCCTTCTCGCAAGCCGCTTCAAGCATGAAGTCAGAGCGATTTTTACCCGACAGCCTCGCTGCCTGATCGATGAGGTCGCGTTGCTCGACATGGGCGCGCAGGTTGATCGATGCATCGCGCATGACTATCTCCTAAATATACAAACAGGATTGAATCATCTCAATATGTATATCTATTGTCAACACAACGCTTGCTAACATTTCAATCAGACGCTGCTCAAGCCGAGCCAGGGCGTTAAAAAGCCTGCATTTGCAGGCTTTTTAACATCGACTACCTGGTAGTTGCTACTCGATCATGCCCGCAGCGACTGTGTTATTGGTCGCCTCGTCGATCACGATGAAGCTGCCGCTGGCGCGATTGCGCTTGTAACTGTCAAACGCCAGGGGTTGCTGCACCTTGATCTTCACGTGTGCGATGTCGTTCATGTTCACCACCGGATTGGCGTGCTGCTCCAGCGTATTCACATCGACGCGGTAATCCACGCTTGAAAACAGGCATTTAGCCGTGCGCGTAGTGTGTTTGACCAGGTACTTGCGATTTTTGTCGAGCGGCGTCTCCGACAACCAGCACAGCATCGCCTCGAATTCCTTCGCAACGGTGGGCAGGTAATCCGCCTTGACGAACATGTCGCCGCGCGAAACGTCGATCTCATCGGTCAACGTGATGGCAACGGATTGCGGTGCGAAAGCGGTTTGCAGCTTGCCATCCAGGGTAACGATCTCCTTGACATGGCTGGTGCGGCCCGAAGGCAGCACGGTGATCTCATCACCCACCGACACCTCTCCCGCTTCGATGCGCCCCATGAAGCCGCGAAAATCGTGATACTCCTCTGTCTGCGGACGGCATACCCACTGCACCGGGTAACGAAAATCGGTGGTATTCACATCGTGATCGATCTCGACGTTTTCCAGCAACTCCATCAAGGTTGGCCCCTGATACCAGTTCAGATTATCGCCTCTGTCCACCAGCATGTCGCCGACCAGCGCCGACAACGGCACACAGGTAACATTGTGCAGACCCAGCTGCGCCGCGAAGGCCAGGTACTCGGTGCAGATCTCGTCAAAGCGCGCTTGCGAGTATTCCACCATATCCATCTTGTTGACTGCCAGCACGATGTGCGGGATGCCGACCAAACTTGCCAGATAGGTGTGGCGTCGCGTCTGAACCAGCACACCACGGCGTGCATCGATCAGAATCACCACCAGATTGGCGGTGCTTGCTGCCGTGACCATATTGCGGGTGTACTGTTCATGACCTGGCGTGTCGCCGATGATAAATTTGCGTTTGGGCGTCGCGAAATAGCGGTAAGCCACGTCGATCGTGATGCCCTGCTCGCGCTCGGCCTGCAACCCGTCGGTGAGCAAGGACAAATCAACCGCCGCCATGCCGCGCTTCTCGCTGGTTTTCGAAATCGCCGAGAATTGATCCTCGAAGATCGACTTGGAATCGTGCAGCAGACGCCCGATCAGCGTGCTCTTGCCGTCGTCCACGCTGCCGGCCGTGATGAAACGTAATAATTGTGTCGTGTCGCTCATGTTAAAAGTACCCTTCCTTCTTGCGCAGTTCCATCGAGGCATCCGATGTCTGATCGTCCATGCGGGTCGCCCCGCGTTCTGTGATGCGCGTGGTTGCCGTCTCTGCGATGATCTCGTCCACATTGGATGCGGTCGATTCCACCGGCGCGGTGCAGGTCACATCACCCACCGTGCGAAAACGCACCGAAAGCACCTCGACCTTTTCGCCGGGCTTGGGTTGCACCAGATCTGACACCGGTATCACCGAATTGCCGCGGCGGATCACTTCGCGCTCATGCGCATAGTAAATGCACGGGATTTCCAGTTTCTCGCGGCCGATGTACTGCCAGATGTCCAGTTCGGTCCAGTTCGAAATCGGGAACACGCGGATGTTCTCGCCCGGATGCACGCGGGTGTTGTAAATATCCCACAGCTCGGGGCGCTGATTCTTCGGATCCCACTGACCGAACTCGTCGCGAAACGAGAAGATGCGCTCCTTGGCACGCGCCTTCTCTTCATCACGACGCGCACCGCCCATGCAGGCATCGAAGCCGAATTCTTCTATGGTTTCCAGCAGCGTGACCGACTGATACGGATTGCGCGGCAGATCCGGATTCTTGATGACGATGGTGCCGCGCGCAATCGAGCCTTCGAGCGAACGCACGATCAGCCGTTCACCCAGATCTGAAGCCAGCTTGTCGCGGGTCGCGATTACTTCCGGAAAGTTGTGCTCGGTGTCGATATGCACCAGCGGAAATGGAAATTTCGCCGGCCGAAACGCCTTCTCCGCCAGACGCAGCATCACGATGGAATCCTTGCCGCCGGAAAACAGCAGAGCAGGGTTTTTGCACTCAGCCGCAACCTCGCGCATGATGTGTATGGATTCGCTTTCCAGCGCATCCAGATGGGTAAAAGTATGTTTGCTCATAAATGCCTGCTTCCTGTTAAATTGTCGGCTCGTTTCAATACCAGCCACGCCATTATCGGTTTTTTTATGTAGGGTGCGCTATGCGCACCATGGTGCGTGAAACGCACCCTACCGATGTGTTATGTGTAAGCCACACTCTTTATATCTCTGCTGCATTTTGGTTTCAACTCATGATGTGCTTTGCACAACATGAGTTTCACCGAACCCGGAAAATAAACGAGCTATGCTCGTTTCAGAATGCTGCTTGCTATATGCAAGCCGCATTCCTTGTTTTCCGGGTTTTCCCACCACCAACGGCCGGAGCGGATATCTTCGCCGGGCGTCACATTACGGGTACAAGGTGCGCAACCGATGCTGGGATAAAACCGGTCGTGCAACTTATTGTAAGGCACGTCGTGCAACTTTATATATTCCCAAACCTCGGCATTGCTCCAGTCCAGCAGCGGATTAAATTTCTGCAATCCCTGCTCGGCATCAAAAGACGACAGTTCGAGACTGCCGCGCGTCACCGCCTGATCGCGGCGCATACCGGTAATCCAGGCGCACTTTCCAGTCAACGCACGCTTTAACGGTTCGACCTTGCGAATAAAACAGCAGGCCTTTCGATTCTCCACGCTGTCGTAAAAACCGTTCACACCATTTTTTGCGACATACGCCTCGACTGCGCCGGATTCCGGAAAATAGACCTTCAGCGGTGCGCTATAGCGCTTCTTCACTTCCTGCATCAGATCATAGGTCTCCTGCGGCAGGCGTCCTGTATCCAGACTGAACATCTCGATATCAGGCGCAAAGCGTGCGATCAGATCGGTCAGCACCATATCTTCCGCCCCCAGACTGTTCGCGAAAGTCACCTGCGAAAAATCCCGCACCGCCGCTGCCAGCAGGTCTTTCACCTGCTCGATTTTCTGTTCCAAGTCACTCATTTACAACTCCTCTGTGTACACGGCGAAACAACGGCAATTTTTCGTCGTTTGACGCCTGATAGGTAACAGAAAAATCGCTCAGGCCTTTTACTGCCTCATTTATATCCTTATCCGCACGAGGTGCAAACGCATCGAAACCGACGCGCTGCAGGTAAAAAAGCTGGTCGCGCAACACGTCGCCGATCGCGCGTAACTCGCCTTTATACCCCAGCCGCTCGCGCAACATATAAGCGATGGTATAGCCGCGTCCGTCCGCAAACTTCGAAAAATCGACCGCAATCACGGAAAACCTCGCGATATCCTCCTGCAACTCTTCAGGCCTGTCGCAGCTTTTGAACCACACCCCAAGATCGGTGCGGGCCAGCAACGACTCGCGCTGCGCCTGCCACACATCGAACGGCACGATGATCTTGCCCGATGGCACGACGACTTGTTTCGGATTGTCGTTGTAATCCGGGCGCAGGACGGTCCAGTCATCCGCTACCACTGCTTTGTTTTTAATAATCATCTAGAACCTCGGTGAGTAATAGGGCATATCGTAAGGCACGCCCACTTTAAGCAACTCATATTCGACACCCGCCAGGGCTTTATCGTCCTCAACCGGCGTCTCGTACACGTAAGCCTTAAAGGGCTCACAACCTATCCGGCGAACGGTGTCGATAAAACGCTCGTCGTCGTAGCGATGCTGCACGTACACCTGCAGCAAGCGGGCCAGCACTTCTGGAACCTGCCCGAACGAAAAAGAGCGCCCGATGACACGACCGATCGAACCCTTATTGCCCTGAGCTCCGCCGATCGACACCTGATACCACTCATGCCCGTCCTTATCCACACCCAAAATGCCGATGTGACCGATATGGTGATGCGCACACGCGTTCACGCAACCCGATATATTCAGATCGATCTCGCCGATGTCGTGCAGAAAATCGATATCGTCGAAGCATTCCGCAATCGCTTTTGCCAGCGGGATCGATCGCGCATTGGCCAGCGCGCAGAAATCACCCCCGGGGCAGCAAATCACGTCGGTCAGCAATCCGATGTTCGGCGTCGCGAACCCCAGCTGCTTTGCGGCCTGCCAGAGCTCTGCCAGATCGGATTGTTTAACATCTGCGAGCACCAGATTTTGCATATGCGTGACGCGCAATTCGCCGAAACTGAAACGCTCGGCCAATTGAGCTGCCGCATCCAGCTGTGCACTGGTCACATCTCCAGGCGCCACGCCGGTTTTCTTCAACGACAGCACCACGGAAGCATAGCCTGATACCTTGTGCGACTTGACGTTGCGCTGCATCCAGTTGGCAAACGCCTTGTTTTCGTCCTGAAAAGCCACTACTGACGCATCCGCCACTGGCAAAGTTTCATAGGCGGGCGCATCGAAAAAGGCCGACACGCGGTTCAATTCCTCGGTTGTGATGGTGCAAGGCCCGCCCCGGGTAAATTCCCAGTCGGCTTCAACCTGACGCCTGAACTCCTCGATACCCAGCGCCTTCACCAAAATCTTGATGCGCGCCTTGTACAGATTGTCGCGGCGACCGTACTGGTTGTACACCCGCACGATAGACTCGACGTAGGTAATCACATCCTGCCAAGGCACAAAATCGCAGATCTCGGTGCCGATAACCGGGGTACGGCCGAGACCGCCGCCAACCAGCACGCGAAAACCGACTTCACCATTAGCGTTTTTAACCACGGCAAGACCGATGTCATGCACGGCTATCGCCGCACGGTCGTTCGCAGCGCCGGTGATCGCAAACTTGAATTTGCGCGGCAAATAGCCGAATTCAGGATGAAAAGTGCTCCATTGACGCAGTATCTCTGCATAAGGACGCGGATCGACGATCTCATCCTGTGCGACGCCAGCGAACTCATCGCAGGTGATATTGCGGATGCAATTGCCGGAAGTCTGAATCGCATGCATCTCGACGCTGGCCAGTTCATCCAGAATATCCGGCGTGTCCTGCAACTTGACCCAGTTGAACTGGATATTCTGCCGGGTCGTGAAGTGTCCATAGTCGCGGTCGTATTTCCTTGCGATGTGCGCGAACTTTCTCACCTGGGCTGCGCTCAGCAAACCGTAAGGCACGGCAATGCGCAACATGTAGGCGTGAATCTGCATATACACGCCGTTCTGCAAGCGCAAAATGCGAAATTCATCTTCAGACAGTTCGCCGGACAGACGACGGCTCACCTGATCGCGAAACTGGGCGGCCCGCTCGGCTACTATCCTGTGATCATATTGATCGTAACGATACATTTAATCGATCCTCAAGGGTAACGTTTGGACACAGGCAACAACAGCGCGGCCTCAAGCGGAAACTTCGCGCCATACGCCAGAATATGTGCCACATCAGCATCTTCATCATGGCGCAGCGCCGAGCCGATATAGGCGTGTTCGCCACTTTGCCCCACTACCACACCGACGCGCCCGCCGCATCCGTTGAACCAGCTTACTTGTTTTGGCTTATTGGCTTTATTCTCACTCATGACTCTTCCTTATTTGTAGAACAACATCTTCAGACCGATAATCAGCAACATCACCGCAAGTAGCGGGCGCAACACCTTTTCGGGAACCTTCGCACTCATATGGCTGCCGATATAAATACCCGGCAACGAACCCAATAACAGACTGCCCAGCAACACCAGATCCACCGTACCCAACGCCAGATGCCCCATGCCGGCAAAGGCCGTCAGCGGTACCGCATGTGCGATGTCGGTGCCGACCACCTTGACCGCAGGCATACGCGGATACAGGAACAGCAGAGCCACCGTACCCAGCACCCCGGCACCGATCGACGAGACCGTCACCAGCATCCCCACCACCACCCCTGTCGCGATAGTGGCTGTCGGCAAATATCGATGGTGCAACTCGTACACCGTGCCGTCGCGACGCCGGGCGAGCTTCATGATGCGATCCTTTAACAGCAACACCGTCGCCGTCAGCAGCAGCGCCACGCTCAGCACATTGGTCACCAGGGATCGCAAGGTCTTCTCTTCCAGCGCCAGATATTTCAGCAGCAGGATGGTAACCAGTGCGGCCGGCAGACTGCCCAGCGCCAGCAAACCGACCACCCGCCAATCCACCGTACCGCGTTTTCCGTGTACCCAGGCACCCATTGTCTTGGTCAGCGAGGCATACAGCAAATCCGTACCCACCGCCGTTGCGGGAGACACGCCGAAAAACAGCACCAGCAACGGCGTCATCAGCGACCCGCCACCCACACCGGTCACACCGACAATCAGGCCGACCAAAAAGCCGGATAACGTGTACATCCAATCCATTGCGAGCGCCTTAATCAATTCAGGTGCGCATTTTATCCCTTTACTACCAATAAGTTTAATGACTTTATGTTAGTATTTTATAACCAAATGGAATATAGGACTTCCGAATGAACCTTCAGCAATTGCGTTTTTTCAACGAAATTGTGCGTCGCGACCTGAAAATTTCCGACGCAGCAGACGCGCTGTACACCTCGCAACCTGCCGTCAGCAAACAGATCAAGCTACTCGAAGAAGAGCTGGGCATCGAGATTTTTCAGCGCAACGGCAAGCGCATCGCCGCCATCACCGAACCCGGCAAGGGCCTGCTGGCGATCGCCCGGCGCATGCTGCTGGACGCGGAAAATTTCAAACAATTTGCCCAGGAATTTCATTCCAAGGATACCGGCCACCTGCGCATCGCCACCACCCATACCCAGGCGCGCTATGCCTTGCCGCCGGTGGTTAAGCAATTTATAGAACGATACCCGAAAGTCAAACTGGAGCTGCATCAGGGCACACCGACGCAGATTGCAGAACAGGTGTTGCATGGCGACGCCGACATCTGCATCGCCACCGAGAGCCTGTCGCTGTATGAGGGACTGGTCACCCTGCCCTGCTACGAATGGCATCATTGCGTGATCACACCGCCCGACCATCCGTTACTGAAAAAAGAGGTACTTACGCTGGCATCGATCGCAAAATACCCCATCATCACCTATGACTCCGCCTTTTCCGGCCGTGGCAAGATCAACGAGGCATTCGAAAAGGCGGGGCTCAATCCTGACATCGCGCTGACTGCGATCGATGCAGACGTAATTAAGACCTATGTTGAACTGGGACTGGGAATAGGCATCCTGGCCGAGATCGCCTTCATCCCGGAACGGGAACCGCATCTGCGCATGCTGGAAGCCCGACATTTATTCAAGCCGAACACCACGCGAATTGCATTTCGCAAAAACGAATTTCTGCGCGGCTTTACTTATGACTTTATCGAGCTGTTCGCACCCCACCTGACACAAGAGGTGGTGTCGCGCGCGATGCAGCCTGCAGACACGCAACAAACATAATTTACGGACGTTAAAAAGCCGGGGAAATCCCCGGCTTTTTAACGGTGCAACGAAGCTTAGAACGAGTAGGAAATCCCTGCGTTCATCACGGTTGCATTGCTGTTTTGCTTGACCAGCGTGGTCGGAATGGTTGCGGTCACGCCGTAAACATCCACGCCAAAACGGCCGGCAATATTCGGGGTAAATTTGTACTCAACACCCGCACCGAAGGTAGGTGCAACACGGCTGGTAGTTTGCTCGCCGGCGAGATTGTTTTCAGATGAAGCACGGGCTACGCCCAGCTTGCCGTAGATCGAGAATGCATCGCTCACCGGCATCGTGCCGACCGCAGTCACCGCAAACACGATTTGCTTGCTCAAAGAACGCACACAGCCCACAGGCGTTGTGTAGATGTAGCTGGCGCCGGTGTAGGCGAGTTCAACAGCCAAATTCTTGTTGTAGCGATAACCGCCGAACGCGCCGTAGACCGGCTTGCTCTTCGGATTTTCGACGACCATAGCATTGCCTGCAGGGGCCGTAAAATTGGCGCTACCGGTTCCCAATGTCAGGCCGGCATAAAAATCAGACATATCAAGACTACCGGCAAAAACCGGGGCAGTGGCAGACAACAAAACAACAGCAAGAATCTTCTTCATTATTTCTATCTTTCTTTCATTACAGTTTGATTGTAGAGGATTTTCTCTCAACGAATGCTTGCCCACCCATCCCTGTGTTACGTGCAGTCGTAAGGAATGTGTAAGGATTCAAGCGTGCGATAGACCAACCATAACAGTCAGGAGTTCCCTGCAATAAAAAAATTTAATTGAAATTTTTCCCGCGGCACATACGCCGGCAGACTCCCGTTAAGGCGCTTGACGCTGCCTGAAGTAGCGGTCAGAGTTACGCATTCAACTGGAGAATTTCCCAATGTTAAAATTATCTGCCTTTAAAATCAGCCTGTTAGTATTAATTGCAGCCCTGTCCGTGTTTTT